>NZ_AQXH01000003.1:0-162500 GCF_000375465.1 Balneola vulgaris DSM 17893 | reverse complement strand
AAGAGTACTACAACAACCTTGGATTGTATATGCTGCCATATGGCCGAAACCATGTGGATATTAAAGTGGATGAATCTCATAAATTAAACCCTTCTAGTACGGGCATCACTATGATGTTAGATCTACTTCACAGAAGTAGATTACAATTCCCTGGAATGGGAATGGGTTTCCTAAAACGTATGATGGATGAAGCAGTAAATCACTGTAAAGACAGGTTTGTTGGTGGACAATCATTATTCAACTACGATCAAGTTAAAAATCGTTTATCGGAGCTACAGGCATATTTTACTGTGTGTTCAGCGATGTGCAACTTCACAAGTACGAATGTTCCTTTAGAGCGTAACACCGCAAAGATGGATCTTGAAGCAAATGCTATTAAATCGGTGGTAACTGATTACATGCAACGTGCTGCTCAATCACTACTTCAACTTACAGGAGCTAAAGGTTATAGATTAGATCATATTGCAGGTAGATCTGTAGTTGATAGTAGACCTTTTCAAATTTTCGAAGGCTCGAATGATATTTTATATCAACAGATTAGTGAGTCGGTTCTTAAGATGATGAGAAAAATGAAGCGTACTAATTTGTATGACTTCTTAAGCACATACGAATCTACAAGTAAAGCAGCTGATTACTTCAAAGAAGCCCTGAATTTTGAAATCAACGCTAAAATGCCTCAACGTAAGTTAGTTGATCTAGGTAAGGCTATTGGCCGTATGGTATCGATGGAATTTACTCTTGATTTAGGAGAGCAAGGTTTCAATAAAGAGCTAATTCAAAATGCTCTTAAAAACATTCAAGATGATATCAATGCTACTATGTGTTTATTTAAACACGGTGGTGAAGGTGATGTTGTAGAAGATTATCAGATTGATAGTTCTTGGTTTAATCTCCAATTAGTAAATGCCCGATAAAAAGCATTTAGTAGTACTTTCCGGTTCTGGCATTAGTGCTGAAAGTGGTTTAGCTACTTTTAGAGACTCAGGGGGATTATGGGAGGGGTACGATATTTATAAAGTAGCCACTCCCGAAGCTTGGAATTCAGATCCTGAACTTGTGCTAGATTTCTACAATATGAGAAGGTCTCAACTACAGGAGGTTGAACCTAATGCAGCTCATGTTGGTTTAGCAGAATTAGAAACACACTTTGATGTATCTGTAGTTACTCAGAATGTGGATGACCTTCACGAAAGGGCGGGTTCTTCAACTGTTTGCCATTTACATGGTGAACTGATTAAAGCAAGAAGCGTTCTAAATGAAAGCCACGTTTATAACATTGGTTATAAACCTATTGCTCTAGGCGATAAGGCAGATGATGGGGGACAATTACGCCCTCATATCGTTTGGTTTGGTGAAATGGTGCCCATGTTAGAGGAAGCGGCTGCTATTGTGTCTAAGGCTGATATATTGGTTGTAGTTGGAACTTCATTAGTTGTTTACCCTGCGGCGAGTTTAGTGAACTACTCACCATCACATTCCAAAAAATATATCATCGATCCTTCCATGCCAGAGTTATATAGTTATGATGGTTGGAATCATATTAAAGAACCAGCTACCACTGGTATAAAAAAATTAGAAGAAGAGTTAAAAGAAAATTATGTCTAAAGCATCCGACGAAATTAAATCCATTTTAGAGCAATTTACGATACCGTTTCTTCATTTGAATAAACGATTTCCATTACTACCTGGTAAAGATAGTGTGGAAGCCGAAGCGTCTCTTATGGGGCTTTCAACAGATGAGTTGAAAACCTATCGTCAAAATATATCTGAAAATGCAAAACAAGCAGCTTTAGAGTTACTTAAAGAAGATGAAATTGTAGATTTAGTTGATAAACTTCCTTTCGACGGTTCAGAGACTATAGCTGTACTTGGAGATTCTATTTCAGAAGATGGACAAGGATGGTTTGAGATTCTTCATCATTTGCTGTCAATTTCAGTTGAGAAAGCAGATTTCAATTTCATAAATGCTGGTGTTGGCCATAATACAACTTCAGAAGCACTTCGAAGATTAGATAGAGATGTGCTAATTCATGAACCTGATTGGGTATTCGTTGCTTTAGGTACATATGATGCGCAACGCTTGAACTATGTACAGGAACGAACTATCAGTCCACTTTCTGAAACTTGGGAAAACTTCGAGTCTATACAGAATGTTGTGAACGATAAAGTTTCAAATCCTATCGTTTGGATTACACCCGCTCCAGTTATCAATGAGTTATTGATGCAAAATGCTTTGTATGAATTTTCAATTGAAGAGGTAGATCTAAAGCAGGTACGAGAGCTTGTTGCGAGCAAATCTGGAGTAATCATTGACTCGTTAGGAAGAAGAATGGGAGAAGAAGGACCTGAAGCGTGGAATTACATTGCTGATGGTTTGCATCACTCATTATCTGGGCATATGAATACTGTACGTCTAGTACTTAAAAAGCTTTCTGAAGCGGAAATATCGACAGATTAATTTTCGACTATATTCTCCTAGAATACTTCACGTAATCTAGACTTAGCCCTTATTTTGTCTCTAATTTTATTCGTCTATAAACAGTTTCTATTAGAAGTTGACTCTAAAGTTCACCATCTCTAAGGCAGGCTTTATTGATGATGTAAAGTCTGAATTTGAAAAGCTTTTAGTTTGAACCAAAGTAGGGTTAAAGAAGCCAAAGCTAGTTTCATTATTAAAGTTCACACCAATGAGACCGCTTGCATTGTTTGAACTTTGGGCGATAGCCACAGGTGCGTAAACTCTTTCGGATAATACAAAGGTATCAAATATTCCGAATCCGAAGCCTACCCATGCACCAATTCCAGCTCCATATTGTAAGCCTGTTGTAATGGGCTCGTTAGCAACTAAAGTAACGGCTGTTACCACGATACTACCAAGTGCGGCTCCATAAAAAGTGTCGAGTAGTACAATGATGCTACTATTATTGCCATCATTGAATAGACCAGATACTAAAAGTTCTTGTCCGCCCCCGCTTGAGATATCAACAGCACCCATACCAACTCCATATAAAGTACCCAAGCCTACTCCAACACGAAGAGCTGCAAAATCCTGATCATTAGTAATGGCCATGGTAGCACCACCTAATAATGTTCCTTGCACGGCACCATTAAGGGTGTTACCGGCAAGTAATTCTACTGTTTGCGCTTTTGCTTCGTATTGTGTGATACCAAAAAATAGAATAAGAGATAAAAGGCTATAAAGTGATTTCTTCATAATAGGGGATTATTTTTATGGCTTAAATTTAGGCATAAAGAACACGCCTTTCCAAGGCTTATTCGGGATTATTTAATGCAACAGGAAGAATTTTTCCGTTATAAAATTGGTGACCATTTAATAGAAATTCCGCAATATAGTTCCCCATTTTTTCTGGGCCAACGGGAGCTGTATAACCAGGGAAAGCTTCTTCAAGCATTTCAGTTTGAACGGCTCCTAAGCATAGACTATTCACAGCAATATTTTCACTTGCAAATTCAGCGCTTAAGCATTCGCTTAGAATAGATAATGCTCCTTTTGCTACTGAGTAAGCGGCTAGACCTGGGAACTTTGCTGACCCTTGAAATCCCCCCATGCTGCTGATGTTTAAGATGTGAGCTTTGGTATTAAGTGAAGGTTTTATCACTTTAATCACTTCGATAGCGGCAAATAAGTTAACGTCAAAAACCGACTGCCACTCAGCTTTACTCGTTTCCATAAATGGTTTGTTGAGCACCATCCCAGCATTATTCACAAGCCCATCAACTTTACCAAGAGTACCCACAAGTTGAGTTAACTTCGCTAAATCTTTTTCTTGGGTTATATCACATACACACAAATGGAGTGATTCACTTTGAGCTTCTTCTTTGAGCTTCTGCAATTTGTCTTTAGATCGGGCAACAGCAAGTACTTGGTGGCCTTGTTGTATGAGTGTTAATACGGTCTGATATCCAATGCCTCTACTTGCGCCGGTAACTATGAAATTTTTCATACTCTGATTTTTGAACTTTTAACGAAGTTAACGAATGGTATTTGCTAACAAAAGTGTAAGTTAATTAGGATACGTTCCCGTGAATGGAAAAAGCGTAGATTTATAGATATCTTATAAGACTTAAAACTATTGAGATTAAAATATAAGAATGACCGATTCGAAAAGTTCTCCGTTGGTTCCTAAAAATATTGAAGATTTAAACCGATATGTAGCTGGTAAAACCATAGCTGAAGTTCAAGATGCATATCAACCCGCAATGATTGCAAAGCTGGCTTCCAATGAAAATAGACTTGGGTTTAGTTCACATGTACAGCCGGCCATAGAGAAAGCCCTTCAGGTTATTCAAGATTATCCAGATCCACTAGCAACTAAGCTTAGAGTAGCTATTGCCAAGAAAAATGGAGTGGATGTTGATAATGTGATCGTTACGGCTGGCTCAGAGAGTTTAATCTCAATGCTATGCAGAACCTTCTTTTTGAATAAACAGAATGTAGTTACGGCGGATGCTACTTTTGTTGGGTTTTTTGTTCAAGCAGGAGTACGTGGGGTTCATGTAAAGAAGATTCCAGTGACCTCGGAATATAAGTATGATGCTAAAGCCATCGTAAACGCGATTGACGACCAGACCAAGATGGTATACATCGCGAACCCGAATAACCCAACGGGTACGTATTTAGATAAGAAAGAATATGAATGGCTCATCAATAACATTCCAGAGCATGTTTTGATTATTGCAGATGAGGCATATTACGAGTTTGCAAAGGATGTAGCAGACTACCCACAAGCTCTTGAGTATAGACGTGATAACATTATTGTGCTTCGTACTTTTTCTAAAGCATACGGGTTAGCAGGTTTTAGAGTGGGTTATGCTATCGCTAGAAAAGAAATCATAGACAATTTGTTAAAAACGAAGCTTACGTTTGAGCCCACGGCATTAGGGCAAGCTGCAGCTCTGGCGGCGTATGCTGATGAAGACTTTTTAAACCGAAGTATTGAAGTGGTTAAGAAAGGCAAAGAGCGTTTGTATGCCTTTTTTGATGAACATAATGTTCAATATGCGCCATCCATTTCGAATTCAGTATTAATGATTTTACCAACCGAAGAAAAGGCGATTAACTTCACACAGTTAATGCTTGAAAAAGGTGTTATTTTAAGAAGGGTGAATGCCTTTGGCCTCCCGAAATGTGTACGCATTACCATTGGCGTAGAAAAAGAAATGGATCACTTTGAAAATTCTTTCAAAGAAGTGATTAATAGAATTTAGAATAGTTAAATAAGTAGATGGCTAAAAAGAAGAAGACCTCCAACGACGAGCTAAATGTAGATTGGAAAGATGTAGCACGATTAATGCTAACTTCCCGAGCTATGGATGAGAAAGAAGAAAATGAGTTAGTACCTCAAAAAAAGGTGCTTTATCAATTCTCAGCTCGTGGACATGAGTTAGGACAAATTTTATTGGGTAAACATCTTACAAATAAGCATGATGCTGCAAGTGCTTATTACCGTTCACGTCCGTTGTTATTATCGATTGGTCTAGATCTTGAAGATGCTATGGCTGCACCTATGGGAAAGTCGGGTAGTTACAGTGATGGTAGAGATATCGGTGTAGTATGTAATAAGCCTGACGCAGATGCTCCCAAAGTATTGCCAATGGCCGGTGATGTAGGTTCTCAATACACGCCAGCTATCGGTTGGGCTCAAGCTATTGAGTATCGCAGAAACGTATTAAAGCAAAAAGAATATGAAGGTGCGATTGCAGTAATCTTAGGTGGTGATGGTTCGGTTGCAACCAATGGTTTTTGGTCGGCACTTACTATAGCTACTACTCAAAACTTACCAGTATTATTCTACATTGAAGATAACGGATATGGTATTTCGGTAACGAGCGAGTTTCAAACGCCGGGTGGGGTAATCACTGATAACCTCCGTTCATTTAAAAATCTCCGAATTTTAGAAGGTGATGGTACCGATCCTGAAGAAGCGGCTAAGCTGATGGAAGAAGCTGTTACTTTAGTACGTGAGCGAAAAGGACCTACTATGATTCGCTTAAAAGTGCCAAGATTAAACGGCCACTCGTACCAAGATAATCAGGCGTATAAGCCGGAAGATTTTGTTAAGGAAGAAATGAAGCGAGATCCTTTAGTGAAGCTGAAGGAATATCTAGTGCCGAATAAAATCACTAAGCGTTCATGGACAACCATGGAGAACAAAGCTAAAAAAGTGATTAAAGAAACGGCAGAAGCGGCTTTAAATAGACCTTCCCCTGACACATCAACGATTAAGAAGCATGCTTTTGCAGATGATTTGCAAACCATTGGTGGTTTAGCTGTTGAAGGCCATGAATTTCCTGAAAGCAGTGAAGAGCCTAAGCCTGAAAAACAACGAATCAATATCGTTGAAGCTATTCGTAGAACTTTAGCATATGAGTTAGAAACGAATAAAAAGCTATTGGTATTCGGAGAAGATGTAGGTCTAAAAGGTGGTGTTCATGCAGCAACCATGGATCTTCAATCTAAATATGGTGAAGAACGTGTATTTGATACCTCTCTATCTGAAGAAGGTATTATTGGTAGAGCTGTAGGTATGGCCTATGCAGGTTTGATGCCGGTTGCTGAGATTCAGTTTAGAAAGTATGCAGATCCAGCAACCGAGCAGTTAAATAACTGTGGTACTGTTAGATGGAGAACGGCCAACCGATTTGCGGCTCCTATAGTTGTTCGTATGCCAGGTGGATTTGCAAAATGTGGAGATCCTTGGCACAGTATGAGTAACGAAGTGTTTTTTACTCATGCCATTGGTTGGCAAGTAGCTATGCCGAGTAATGCTGAAGATGCCGTAGGTTTATTAAGAACTGCGATGCGTTCGAATAACCCAACCATGTTTTTCGAGCATAGAAATTTATTAGATGCTAAATACGCCAGAAAACCATATCCAGGCGATGACTTTGTCGTTCCTTTTGGGAAGGCTAAGTACCTGAAAAAAGGTTCTGATGTTACCATCATTACTTGGGGAGCGATGTGCGAGCGTAGTGAGCAAGCTGTAGAAGAATTAGGTGTATCTGCAGATGTAATCGATCTTCGAACATTAATGCCTTGGGATAAGGATGCATGCTTGGAGTCTGTTAAAAAGACCAACCGATGTCTTATTGTTCATGAAGATAATCAGACAGCAGGTTTTGGTGCTGAGATAGCAGCATTCCTTACGAAAGAAGCATTCCAATATTTAGATGCTCCTATCGAAAGGTTAACAATGCCTGATATTCCTGTTCCATATAATGTAGACTTAATGGAGTCGGTATTACCGAACGTACAATCAATTAAGGAAAAACTAGAATTGCTGAGTAACTACTAATACAATTGTTACATGAGGGTTTTATAATTCTCAGAAGTAGTTATTCAACATAGGTTTAAATACCTTAATTGAAAAAAATCGGCTCGGTGGTATACATTGAATCTGGGAAGAAAGATAATATCTAGCTTTATCCTGCTATCTATCTTACTAATTGGTATTGGTGTTATTTGGGAAATCTATTATTCCAAAAATACCAATAAGCAATTTAATGAAAGTAGGTCGGCTTCATCTGTTGTTCAGCATACGAATGAGATGGAAGTAAATCTGTATCAAACACTTATTTATTTAAGTGCTATTAGAGATTTATCTAAAACAGAATCAACACAAGAAGATATTCAAGAGCTTCCTACTCAGGAAGGACCGAGAAATCGATTTGAGTTAAGCTTAGCTCAATACGATCGAGCCTATATGCAACTCGAGCAAGAAATATCCAATAGCCAGTTGTTACTGTCTCAAGTTTATGAGCTAGATAAAAGGGTAGACCTATACCGTTCACTTTCTGAAGAGTGGCTCACATTAGTAGATGAAGAGAATATTCAATCTGATATCGTATTCCTTTCTTCATTAGAACCCTACTTCATAAATAATATCCTGCCCAAGTTCGATCAAATTCGAAAAATAGCGATCGACCAACAGTCGCTTCGAATTAACGACCTCAACCAGCAATTGAAAAGAGGACGTATCCTAAATAGGATTGCCACGCTTTTTATCCTAATGCTAGGCCTCTTAATAGCATTCTATCTATATAGATCGATTGCACGTCCACTTAGGAAGTTAATTGACTCAGTAAATGAGTTTGGTAGAGGGAATTTAGAGCAGAGAATCAAAGTAAAGTCTGATGATGAAATAGCTCAAGTGGCTAATGCATTTAACGCAATGGCTGAGAACTTACAAAGGCAAACTATATCAACGGAATACCTAGATAATGTATTAGAGTCAATTTCAGAGGGTATTTTTGTAACGGATATTTCAGGTAAAGTAACAAGAGTTAACGGAGCGGGCGCAAATATGCTTAAGCTGCCAAAGGAATCTATTTTAGATCGCTCTATTACTGAATTCTTTATAGTTGAAGAGAAAAAGCCTGAAAACGAACGAGATGGGCTAAAAGAATATAGATTGATAACGGATGAGAAAGGGGAAATACCTATACTTTTCTCAGCGGCAGAATTGAAGCTGAATGAGACTAAACGAGGAACAGTATTTGTTGTTACCAACATTACAGAACTCAAAGAGGCTGAAGAGGATATTAAGAAGTCGCTGGTGGAAAAAGGCCTCATGCTTGCTGAAATTCACCACCGAGTTAAAAATAATTTGGCAGTAGTATCCGGTTTGTTACAGCTGCAAGTGTCACAAAGTAAGAGTGAAGATGTTACTAAGGCACTTTCTGATAGTCAGCATAGAATTCAGTCTATCGCCTTGGTACACGAGAAGCTGTATAGTAATGAGTCGCTAGCGTATATAGAGTACGATAAATACATCGAAGACTTGGTGAAAACCATTCGTTCAACATATGTATCAAAGGAAAAAGAGATACAAGTTGAAACCAATTTGGAGCCGATTTCACTAAATATAAATCAAGCGATTCCAAGCTCTTTATTAATCAATGAAATTCTGGTTAATTGTTTTAAACATGCGTTTTCAAACCAAGAGAAAGGGAATATTCATATTCAAATTCAAGAAGAGAAAAGCACGGTTGAGGTAACCATTACGGATGATGGGAAAGGAATTGATATCAATGATTTTAATGATTCAGAATCGTTAGGTGTTACATTGATTAAGACGCTCACTAGCCAGCTAATGGGAACTTATACACTTGAACCACGAGAAGATAAGCCGGGCACTATTTTTAAAGTGAGTTTCCGAAAAGAAATTTAACTAGCCATGTAAGTATTTGAGCCGAAGTGGTTCCTCAAATTTCTCGATGGCATAGCGTAACATAGTTCGGGGCATATCTCTGAAATGCTTATCTAAGAACTCCAGCTCTATATCTAAATCAAGTTTACCGATTTCACGCAACATCCAACCAACGGCTTTATGTATTAAATCGTGGGAATCGTGCAGTAGGAGGGTAGCAATTTCTAGGGCCGTTGAATATGAATTCCTTTTGATAAAGTAATAACAGGTAATCATAGCAATTTTTCGTTCCCAAATGTTGGGTGAATGCGCAAAATGGAACAGCAGGTCTTTTTCTTTTTCGATTAAATATCGCCCCAGTATTTGATGACAAGAACTATCTACCAGATCCCAATTATTTACGTATTCAAGATGCTTTAAATAGAAGTCAACCACTTCTTCCAACACAAGATTGTCAGCACGTTCAATTCTGTACACTAATAACATAACAGCTGCTAAACGAATCTCATGGTATTCACTTTGGATAACATGACTTACTTCCTCTAAGGGCAGATACTTATATTTTTTGGCAATTTTTCGAAGTGGTGGTACTCGAATGCCTACAAACTTATCCCCTTCTCCATATTCACCCAGGCCGGTTTTAAAAAACCTTTTTGAGTGTTCAGCAATGTCTGCATTACCAAGCTGAAGTATATCGTTAATCATTTGCTTACTACTCATAACTCCATCCATTTAAGAAAGCTTCATCATCATTTTGTTCGGCTTACTATCGCTACTCCCATTATGATGATAAGAGCACCCATTGTTTGAAGGCCTGTAAGAGATTCATTCAAGAATATAATAGATAATGTAATAGTTGAAATAGGTCCTAAGCTACCAATGATGGATACATTTGAAGCCCCCAGAGTACGAATAGATTCAACAATCAAAAAAGAAGGAATCACGGTTGCAAATAATGCCATGCAGAAACCAAGTACATATACTTGCCAGGGATAACTAAAGAGTGAAATTTGTTCGGTTAATGAGTAGTGAATACAAACGGCAACGCACGAAACTATTAATGAATAAGTAGTGAGACGAACGCTTCCAACTCTATCTACTAAGAAGTTACTTCCAACAAGATATAAGGCGTAGGTAAAAGCACATCCAAATATTAACAGAGAGCCTGTTATTAAATCAGCTTTTGGTGCATCAGTGATACCGTTTGAGTCCCAGAAAATGACAAAGAGCCCTAAATAGGTTACAAGAATTGCGGATACTTGCTTAAGTGTGATGGGCTTTTTGAGCAACAAGGCACTTAACAAAAGTACAAGGGTAGGATAAATAAATAGAATAAGGCGTTCCAAACTAGCGCTAATCAAAACTAGACCCTTAAAATCTAAATAGCTTGCTAGGTAGTAACCCACAAATCCTATTCCGAGTATGTATAAAAGATCTGTTTTTGAGACAGGGTTACGATGCCATTGCTTTCGATTATAGATCCAAACCCCAAGATAAAAAGGAAGGGCGAAGGTCATTCTTAAGAGTAGTAAGGCCAATTCATCAATCTGGAATTGATAGGCTAACTTTACAAGAACCGCTTTTGATGAAAATAGAATAACTCCTGTTGCAGCCATAAGAATGGCTGAAATAGTTTGGCGTGAAATAGTAGGCTACTTAGTGGTTTTTACAGAATTGCGATGAATTAAAGATAAGTTAAGAACTTAATGTGAGTAATAACTATGCAATTTAGACTAAAGTTTTTGCTTACAGAGAAAAAGAATGAACCGATAATAGGGTATATAAGGTTTAAAAAATTTACATTAAGGGGATATAAAGTTTCTGAAAAATAACAGAAACGTTGGGGAAAAGAATATAAGGACAGAAAGATAGATCAATAAGTGTATAAAATAACTAGCTTTATTACGGGGATCATTTTATTCAATTCAATGATCTTGAATGCTCAGAAATATGATGTCAAAATATATTCTGTGAACCAAGGCTTGCCTGTAAATCAAGTTTTTGATGTAGAGTTTGATGAAGATGGATATATCTGGTTTGCTACCGCTTATGGTATGGTTCGTTCTGATGGCTCCAATTTCGAAAGTTTCGATAAAAGCTCGGGCCTAAAAGATGATTTCGTAAACGACCTATTAATTACGTCAGATAAAACACTTTGGCTGGCTACCACAGGAGGTGGGGTCGGTTATTTTGAAAATGATGGGGTGGTTTACCCTGAAGCATTAAAAGAATTATATGAATATCAGGTGTATTTCATTGCTGAAGCGCCCAATAAAGAGTTGTGGATTGGTACCAACGCTAATAAGCTGTTTAAGTGGAACACCCAATCAGAATCATTAGATACCGTAGCGATAAACTTTGAGTTAAATCTAGAACGTATTTGGGAGATTGAATTTACCGATGATGGCAATGTTTGGATAGGAGGGCAAGGCGGCGTGATTATCATGACTCCATCGGGCGAGGAATTAAAAAGCTATCGATATCTGGATCGCTATGATAATTATACGGCATACGAAATTTACCAAGCTCAGAATGGTGAAAAGTGGGTTTCTACTAATAAAGGGGTTCAAATTATTTACCCAGATTTATCTGCTGATTTAATTACTGAAGTTGATGGAATTGAGATTGGTTCTGTGTTCAGCATTACAGAAGATGAGAAAAATCGAAAATGGATTGGTAGAAGAAGGGCAGGAATACTAGTTCTAGATGAAAGCAGTCATTTCGAAATCACAAAAAAGAATGGATTGAGTGGGAATTTAATCTATCGATTTGTAAAAGATGACGACGGAACCCTTTGGGTAACTACAAATGGAAATGGTGTTACTGTATTTAAAAACACAATTTTTCAGATCTATGATGATGATAGCGCATATGGTTCGAATGAAGTATATGGCAGCCTAAAATCTAAAGATGGTAGCTTGTGGTTTGGGAATGAGTCTGCAATTACCAAACATGTGAATGGCACTTTTGTGAAATATGAGATTCCCAAAGAATTTACCACTGCAGAAATCTGGGATATTGAAGAATTACCGAATGGTAATAAACTACTCCTTTCCCCAGGAAACCCCATGCTAGAATTTGATGGGTCTACTTTTAAAGAATTCATATTTAATGAACCAATGCCCGATCGGTACATCAATGATATCTTTATTGATGACAATGGGGATATACTCTTAGGGGGCGAATTTGGTGTATTGAGGTACAATGGGCTTAGCTTTTCATCCACCTCTCTCTCAGATGAGTACTGGGAAACATACGTACATGGTATTACCAAAGATAGTAAAGGGAATTACTGGTTTGGCACCGATGTAGGTGTAGTACTATTTGATGGGGAATCGAGTATTCGATACGGCGAGGATAGTGGAATAAAAGGAAAAAGTGTATATGAAATAATAGAAGACGCTAAAGGGAATATCTGGTTTGGTACGAATAAAGGAATCTCAGTAAATAAAAAATCTTCCGAAACGGGTGTACCTGATGAGATATTCAGTTTTAAAACGGATGAAATGTATCTCTCTGAAACCATTTTCCTTCAATATGACAATAATGGAGGGCTATGGCAGGGCACGAATGGCGGTTTAAATTATTATGATTTAAATGATTATGAAGCTACTGGGAACTTTAATAGCTATCATTATCCCTTACAAGAGTTTGGAAAAGGTATTGAGTTTAATGGTGGTGCAAGTATTCTAGATGACTCTGGTAAACTATGGTTTGGTACTGCAAATCATGGAGTAATAGCTATTGAAGGGGCTTCGGCAGAAAAAATGAAAGCTGAATCACCAGAGGTATTCATTCGTGATGTTTTTGCAAACGGAAACTCACTATTGCAAAAGCTCGATAAAACTAGTTCTGAAGCAAATAAGGAAGCCTTAGATCATAATGAAAATAATATCCGCATCAATTTTAGTGGGGTAAACTTCAAAGATCCACATAGACTTCGTTATAAATATAGATTACGCGGATTAGAGGAAAACTGGGTAGAAGGCTTCAATATGAATGAAGTGAACTATAACAACCTAAAACATGGAAGTTATACTTTTGAAGTGATGTCGAGGGCACCAAACTCTGATTGGAATATAAATCCCGCTACGTATTCTTTTGAAATAGGGAAACCGTTCTGGATGAAAACATGGTTCTTCGGCTTAGTAGGATTAATGTTTATGGGATCGATAACGGCCTACACTAAATTGCGTTTAAGTTTCTTAGAGAAAAATAAGCTGCAATCGTTAGTGGAAAAGCAAACAGAGAGCTTACAACAAGCATTATCTGAAAAAGAAGTGCTTATAAAAGAAATTCATCACCGAGTGAAGAATAACTTAGCGGTAATTTCTGGACTATTAGAAATGCAGAGTTGGTCGGTTACTGAAGGTGAATCGAAGAGTGCCCTTGATGAATCGAAATTACGCGTGGCTGCAATGGCAAAAGTGCACGAGAGCCTTTATCAAAATGATGATCTAGCACGTATTGATTTCGCGAAGTTCTTGGACGATTTATTAGCAGGAATCGTATCAACTTTAAATACGGGTGCAAAGGATATTAAAGTTGAAACCATTGCAGAATCTACTCAGATGAGTATCAATACAGCAATTCCGAGTGGTTTAATTGTGAATGAATTGGTTACTAATAGTTTTAAACATGCTTTTGCAAATCGAGACTCCGGACTAATTAGAATCACTTTTAAGGAAGATGATAAGAACCAATACCTATCGGTTTACGATAACGGCGTTGGCGCTGGAGATGATGTAATGGAGCGCAAGAAAAGCTCGTTGGGAATCAGTCTGATTAGCTCATTAGCCAATCAAATTAAAGCAACTGTAAGGTTCACAAATGGAGAGGGATCGCTATTTGAAATAACGATCCCTAGAGAAGAAAATTAATACAGTACGAAGCCAGATATATTACTTGGCTTTAAACTTTTTGATGAAGTTTTTAGTGTAATCTGATAACACTAAGCGGCCACTTACTTCAGCTCGTGTTTCTAATAAATCATCCCATTCTTCAGTACCTTTCCAAAGTACCATTTTAAGCTCTTGCATTGCTTCAGGACTACTTTTCGCTAACTGTTCCGCTAGAGAATTAACGGCGTTGTCTAATTCTTCAGTAGTGTCAAATTCTTGGTTAAATAATCCTCTATTGGTGGCCCATGAAGAATCATACCAAGTAGTTGCATCTACAGCCATAGCTGAGAAGGCTGAACAGCCAATAGCTCGTTCTACGGCAGGCCCTACAACAAAGGGTCCGATACCTAAAGCTAGTTCGCTAAGTTTAACTGATGCACCTTTTTTGGCAAAGGTGTAATCACCTGCTGATGCAATACCCACTCCACCACCTACGGTTTTTCCATGAACTCGCACGATGATCAATTTTGGGCAGGTTCGCATAGCATTTAATACCAATGCAAAACCCATAAAGAAGTTTTTACCTGTGTCGAAATCTTTGATGGCAATGAGTTCATCAAATGATGCACCCGCACAAAAAGCGCCTTCCCCTGAGCTTTTCAGGATGATAACTCGAATGTCATCATTCTTACCGGCTTCGGTAATGGTTTGGGCTAGTTTACGAAGGATAGCTCCCGGCAATGAGTTTCCCTTAGGGTGAGAAAACTCAATAGTTCCGATATGATTGTTAATCGACAGTTCTACATTTCCATTCGCTGACATATAAATTCCTTTTCAGACTTAAATTTTTGTTCAGTTTCTTGTTTCAGTATTAAACCAAATCAATGTCTAGTTTGTTCTTTCTTTTAACCAGTGTAAGAATCGTATACTCGGCCACTAGAACCTCATCTTGATTCTTCACTTCCACATCCCAGAATACTACACCAAATGGGAAGAGATCGCCTTCACGTTGCTGGCGCACTGTTTTTCTTTTCACTACCAATTTTGTTTGAATGGTATCACCAGGGTACACAGGAGCTAAAAAGGCAAGATTTTCCAAGCCATAGTTTAATAGAACTGGGCCTTCATCTGGATGAACAAACTGCCCAGCTGCCGCTGATAATACGAAGTAGCCATGAGCAACAATCTTACCAAATAGTGAACGCGAAGCCGCATCAGGATCGGTATGTGCATAGAAGTGATCGCCTGATAGGTTGGCAAAGTCTTCTACATCTTGATCTTTAACTTGTCGCTTGTCGGAAAGTAATGAATGCCCAACTTCCAGCTCTTCAAAGTACATTTGGAATGGGTGCTTAGGCGCTTCTTTTGTTTCAGCACCTTTCACATATTGCTTAACAATATTCATGAGTGTTGTTGGTGAGCCTTGCAGAGCAATACGTTGCATATTATGTAGTACGGCGCGTGCCCCACCAAGCTCCTCGCCACCACCAGCTCGGCCAGGACCACCATGAACCATATGCGGCATTGGAGAACCATGCCCCGTCGATTCGCCTGCTGAATCTTTGTTGATGACCATAAATCGGCCGTGGTAAGGAGCACAACCTAATGTGATTTCTGCAGCAATTTCGTCATCTGCTGTAAACAGGGATGCCACGAGCGAACCATCCGCTTTATTGGTAAGCTCGATAGCTTCATCTACTGAATCGTATGGCATGATAGTCGTCATAGGACCAAACGCTTCAATTCTATGTACACCTTCAACCGTCATTGGTTGGTGGCATACAAGAACTCTAGGGTGGGTGTATGAGTCTTTTGATTCTCCATTACTGAGTATAGTTTCAGTAACTTCTGCTAATTCTTCTAATTGCTCATCAAAGCGCTGTGCCTGTAAACTGGAAGCAAGTGGCCCCATTCTAATTCCTTCTTCTGTTGGGTCGCCTACCGTAGTTCTAGATAAAAACTTCTTTAAGGCTTCAGCAACATCTTCTACTCGCTCGCGTGGGACGATAGTTCTACGAATAGCCGTACATTTTTGCCCAGTTTTAACGGTCATTTCCATACCCACTTCCTTCACAAAGAGTTTAAACTCTTCCATGTCAGGGGTAACATCAGGACCTAAGATACAAGCGTTAAGGGAATCGGCTTCAAGGTTAAATTGAACACTGTTCTCAACAATATTCGGATGTGCTTTTAGCTTTTTCCCTGTTGAAGCTGACCCAGTAAAAGAAACAGAGTCTTGGCTTCCCAAATGATCTAATAGATCGCCCGGTACATTAGCAGCAACAAACTGCACACTACCTTCGGGTAGAATTCCTGATGCGACAATGTCTTTGAAGACTGCGTATGCAAGGTATGAACCCACTGGGGAAGGCTTCACGATACAAGGAAGTCCAGCCATGATTGCAGGAGCTAATTTCTCCACCATACCCCATACTGGGAAGTTAAAAGCATTGATATGAACCGCTACACCTTTTTTAGGAACACAAATGTGTTGCCCAACGAAAGTACCGCCTCTAGAAAGTCGTTCAGTACCACCTTCAACATGAAAAGGCAAATCCGACAGTTCTCTACGAGCCTTACTAGAGAGCACAAACATAGAACCAAAGCCACCTTCAATATCAATCCATGAATCTTTTCGAGTAGCCCCGGTATGTGATGAAAGCTTATAATAATCTTCTTTTCGCTCCATCAAATAAGCAGCTAAAAACTTAATCTTAAAGGCTCTTTGATGTATGCTGAGCTCACGTAAAGCAGGTCCACCCACAGTTCGTGCATACTCAACGGCTGCTTTATAATCGATGTCTGATTCAACTAATTGTGCAATAGGTTTTTCGTTAATCGCACTAATTAAATCGGTTTCTTTCCCTTCCGTTAGCCATTCACCTTTTATAAAGCTTTGTACTTTCATCATTTAAATTTGATTTCCTGTTTTATTGAAATACTACTTCAGTTTAATCGTGTAGTGCGATCCTGAAGCACTATAGAATATATCACAACACGGGCATAGTTGTGAAGTGGTAAGTTGAATTGATACAACAAATATCAGCTTTTTACACGACTCTTAGTTTCAATATTGCCCGAGTCATTAGTCGTAGGTTCATCTATACTTATTTGTCCTGAAGTTTGGTGTGTATCTTGGTGTTGAAGCTCATCATAAGACTTTTGAAAGGCTTTCATTAACTCCATGTAGTTATTGGATTCTTTAAAATTAGCCTGAACTTTTCTGCTTTCATAGCTTTCATTTTTGGAGCATTTTATCATCTGATAAAATTCAAATTGTAGTAAAATCCCATCTTCATCTTCTACATACACCATCCCATTTTCATCTACTGATTTAAAGGTAAATGAAGCACGAGCATAGATGTTATCCATGGAATTATTACCCTTCATATATTTAAGATAATCTACAGACTTAGCCTTCGAGTATCCTATGGCTTTAGCAACATTCCAGCAGTAGATTTTATCTCCTTCTCGCCAATGTAAAATATCAGGATAATATGTGTGAGGAGGTTTTCCAGCTTTCTTCGATTTTAAAAATCCCATTAATTTTCATCTAATAATTTAGGTTTATCTGAAGCCTCAAGTTCATTGTATGCTTTCTGAAATGTTTTCATCAATTCCATATACCCTTGTGAATTATCGATATCACATTCAATCTTTCGATTTAGTAAGCTAATGTTGGTAGCTTTTTTGATGAATTTTTTAAATAAGACCTTATAAAGTTGACCTGTTTCTTTGTCCATTACGATTATAAGGCCATCATCTGTAATTGCTTTAAATAAATAAAGCCTGTTCACATTACCCACTTCTATAGCAGACAGTAAAGAGAAGAAACCAGAGATATTTACATTTCTAGCTTCTATTTCATCACCTTCTTTCCAATGAAGTATATCGGGATGTAGTTTATGTGGAGGTACAGCCATAAAATCTATTCAGTGTTTTTTTGTGTACCCCAAGTCGAATAGTCAACTTGCTGGTCTTTTCGGTTTGCGGGGACTTCGCGTAATGGTTCACATTCCTTCAATGTCTCGTGAAGTTCTTTTGGCAGTCTTTGATACCACCCTGTTCCTTCTGTTTTCCATTTCAGCATTTCATCAGAAACATCTTTCACAATTTTAGCTGGATTGCCAACCACCACTTTACGATCCGGTATCTCAGTGCCTTCTTTCACAAAAGACAAGGCTCCTACTATACAGCCTTTGCCAATATGTACATTGTCCATGATAACAGCATTCATCCCAATGAGGCAATTTTCACCGAGGTGAGCTCCATGGATAATGGCTCCATGGCCAACATGGGCACCTTTTTCTAGGGTTACTGTAACACCGGGGAACATATGGATGGTGCAATTTTCTTGCACATTACATCCATCCTCAATCACGATTTTGCCCCAGTCTCCTCGAATAGCAGCACCAGGTCCGATGTACACATCTTTACCGATAATCACATTTCCTGTAACAGCCGCTAGTGGATGCACATAGGCACTTTTATGAATAACGGGTTTATATCCTTTGTATGAGTAAATAGCCATTCGGCTTAGTGTTTGAGATTATGTTATTGAGTAATTAAGTGGATTTCTTAGCTTTTTTGAGATATTGAACATATCCATTTAATATTTTTAGGCATTCAAGAATTTGATCATTCAAATCTTGAAATTGCTCAGCGGTAATTTAGCCTTCGTCTTTAGCACACATCAAGTGTTCAAGAGTTTCATAAAGTGAGCCGCGCGCAATTCGACAAAACTGAATGTTTTCTTGATAATGAAACCTTCCATAACCTTCTGCTATGTTAGCAGGAATTGATCTTGAAGATCTAACAATCTGATCCTTCAATCTAAATTTTTCATCAGCAGGAAATGATTTTACTAAATCAGAAATAGCAATTCGTAATTGCCGTGCAGATTCCCAAGATTCTAATTCAGATAGTTTATACATATTAGAAACTCAGTAACATAATCACTTAATTAACTTACCTTCTCTAAAACTACAGCCATTCCTTGGCCAACGCCAACGCATAAAGTACACAATGCATACTTAGCGTTATCACGTTCATGAAGTTCAATAGAAGCCGTTTGTAATAGTCGAGCGCCAGTCATACCTAATGGATGACCAATTGCAATTGCACCACCATTTGGGTTTACTCGGGCATCAGTATCTGAGAGACCTAACTTTCTAGTTACCCCAAGAGATTGCCCCGCAAATGCTTCGTTTAACTCAATTACATCCATGTCATCTAAACTCAATCCAGATCTTTCAAGAACTTTTTGGGTAGCTTCAACAGGACCTAAGCCCATTATACGAGGTTCAATTCCAGATACAGCTGAGCCTACAATTCGAGTGAGCGGCTTTAAGTTGTACTTTTCAACAGCGTCATCAGAAGCTACAAGAAGTGCTGCGGCGCCATCATTAAGTCCAGAGGCATTACCTGCGGTAACACTTCCATCTTTTTTGAAAGCAGGACGTAAGTTGCCCAGAATTTCAGCAGTAGTACTTGGGCGCATGAATTCGTCTTGATCAAAGATGATGGGGTCTTTTTTCCTTTGTGGGATTTCAACGGCAATGATTTCTTTAGCTAGTCGGCCCGAATCACGAGCAACCCCTGCTTTTTGTTGACTCCAAGCTGCAAACTTATCCTGATCTTCTCGGGAAATTTGATGCATTTCAACCACATTTTCTGCAGTCATACCCATGCCATCAGTGCCATACATTTCATGCATTTTAGGATTTACGAACCTCCATCCAAAGGTTGAGTCATGCATTTCTGAAGTACCAGAGTATGGAGTAGAACCTTTCCCAAGTACGATTGGGCCTCGCGTCATATGCTCCATACCACCCGTAATAAACAGATCCCCTTCACCAGCTTTAATGGCATGAAAAGCACGAACCGTTGCACTCATCCCAGAGGCACATAAACGGTTAACGGTTTCGCCTGGTACGGATGTGGGAAGGCCTGCTAATAATGCGGCCATACGAGCCACATTCCTGTTGTCTTCCCCAGCCTGATTGGCACAGCCTAAAATCACGTCTTCAATGGCTGTTGGATCGATTTCAGGATTACGGTTCAAAAGCTCTTTGATCGGAATGGCAGCCAAGTCATCAGCACGTACACCCGAAAGGCTACCTTTTAGTTTCCCAATTGCGGTTCTAATTCCATCAACGATATAAGCGTTTCTTGAAGACATAGATTATTCAGTTAGTAGAGTGAAAATTTGATTGTTGAGTTATTTGCCACTATTTGTTCTGTAAACGGTACCTCTAAACTCGGCTACCAATTCATTTCGTTGATTGGTTATCCGAACCGAATACACGCCAATAGTTCGTCCATTTTGAAGTTCTTCCGTAGTAGCCGTTAAGGTATCACCAACCTCAACTTTTTTGGTATAGTTGATATTGTTCTCTAAAGCGAGAGAAACATGATGCCTAGAGTTTGAAGCAAAAGCTAAAGCACTATCCGCAAAGGAGTAAGTGATTCCGCCATGACATACCCCAAATCCATTCGCCATTTCTTTACGAATGGTCATTTCTAGTTCAACAAAGCCCGGCTCTTGCTTCAAAATTTGGATGCCCATCCATTGCGAAAATGGGTCGTTGTCGATCATTTGTTGAACGATATCAGCATGAGTGTTAGGCATAAAAGCTTTCTCCGTTCTTAGCCATGCGTTTTAATAGCGGGTTAGGGCGGTAACGGTCTTCCAAATACATTTCGTAAAGATCATTCATTCTTTTCAGGATTGCATCCAAGCCTGTTTCTTCAGCCCATTGTAATAATCCCTTCGGGTAGTTTACCCCATTCTGCATCGCGAGGTCTACATCTTCTGCGCTTCCGATATTCATAAACACAGCGTCAAATGCTTCGTTCATTAGCATCGCTGTGATTCGGTCTACAATTACTGCACCTAAGTTCTGATCGGTGTTTGGTTCAGGGTTTAAGGAATCTTCACCATAATTGTAGAAGCCTTTCCCGGTTTTTCTTCCAAGCCAGCCTGCTTCAACCAATCGCTTTTGTGTGAAAGAAGGCTTAAAACGAGGATCATAATAAAATTCACGGAATACGGAACTAGTTACTTCATAATTCACATCGTGGCCAATCAAATCCATTAATTCGAATGGTCCCATTCTAAAGCCACCAATTTCTTTCATCGCCCAATCAATAGTAGGAACATCGGCGATGCCTTCTTCAAGGATCCGTATAGCTTCAGAATAAAATGGGCGAGCTACTCGGTTTACGATAAAACCAGGAGTATCTTTCGCAATCACGGTAACTTTACCCCAGCCTGCTATAAAGGCTTTTACTTGCTCAGCTAAGCCAGTATCTGTGGCAACACTTGGAATAATTTCAACAAGCTTCATAAGGGGAGCAGGGTTGAAAAAATGAATCCCTAAGAAACGGCCTGGTTTTTTTAATGCCGACGAAATAGAGGCTATTGAAAGGGAAGAGGTGTTAGAAGCAAGTACGCAATCTTTAGGAACTATTGCTTCGAGACGTTGAAAAGCATCTTTCTTAATGTCGATGTTTTCAATAATGGCTTCGATAACCAGTGAACATGAACCAAACTTTGTTAAATCATCAACGAAGTGAATGCGGTTTAAAATACCATCCACTTTCTCTTGCGTCATGCGTCCTTTTTCAACTTGGCGATTTAAGATTTTTTCTAAGCCAGCTTTAGCTTTAGGTAGTTGCTCGGCATAGGCATCATATAAGTAAACAGTATGCCCATTTGTTGCGGCTACTTGTGCAATTCCGGCGCCCATGGTTCCGGCTCCGATAATACCAATAACTGATTCGCTGTTGAACATAAGAACTTTTAAAATGTTTAGAATTGAAGGTTCTATTTAAGATAAGGAATATGAAAGGGAATGCAGGGTAAAATCCTGCATCAATTTAAGTACAGCAATCTCCATTTTGAATGGGTGGACATGCATGCTCGGCATAGGAACAGAAAACACAGCAATCGCCTTGCTTGGGCTTAATAAGCTCGAAACAATGCGGGCACTCCCAAAAATATAAACAACGATCTGTGGGCATCGTTTCAGTGCTATCCATCGAACATTTTGGGCAGCATATGATCGTTTCTGTAATTAATTTCATCTTATTTGCCGGTAAAGGTGGGCTTTCGTTTTTCTAAGAAGGCCTGAACCCCTTCGTTGTAATCGTGCGTTGAACCCGCTTCAGCTTGTAAATCTGCCTCAAGGTTTAATTGTTGCTCAAGGTTATTACTGAAACCGGCGTTAAATCCTTTTTTTGTTAAACCGAATCCACGCGTTGGCATAGCGGCAAAACGTTCGCATAAAGTGATGGCTTCATCCAGCAGTGAATCGGCTGGTACTGCTTTATATATCATACCCATTTCAACTGCTTCTGGTGCTTTAACTGGGCGACCCGTAAAGGTGAGTTCAGTAGCACGAGCTAAACCAATAAGGCGAGGTAGAATGTACGTTCCACCACTATCCGGAATTAAGCCAATATTAGAAAACGACTGAATGAACTTAGCTTCTTCAGAAGCAATTACCATATCACAAGCTAAAGCGATGTTAGCACCT
This sequence comes from Balneola vulgaris DSM 17893, assembly GCF_000375465.1. NCBI lineage: Bacteria > Pseudomonadati > Balneolota > Balneolia > Balneolales > Balneolaceae > Balneola > Balneola vulgaris. The sequence goes on along the minus strand of NZ_AQXH01000003.1, from coordinate 139,949 downwards.
GCACCCGCAGCAGTCCCGTTAACAGCACAGATTACAGGCATTTCAAGTTCGCGAATCGCTTTAATGATGGGATTGTATGTATGATGAACCACTTCACTTAATTCACGATTGGGGTCTTTTGAAATCTCTGTTACTTCTTGAAGATCTTGTCCCGCACAAAAAGCACGACCATTTGCTGTAAGTAAAACACTACGAATCTCATCATTACTGGCAGCTACTTGAAAGGCAGCTTGTACTTCTTCAGCCATCGCATAGTTAAAACTATTTAGTACATCTGGACGGTTGAGTGTAATTCGGAGTACTGAATTAGTTAGTTCTTTTGCTATAAAGCTCATGAAAACAATAATTTAATTAATTGATTTAAAAGGAGTAAACGGCCTTTGAATCTAGCATCTATTCAAAGAACATGCAGAAAAAAGTAACCGAGGAAGCAGAAGTTATTTGGGGAATGAAGTTAAAACTTCACGGCAAAAGGCTTAGATCGAAGTAAATAGGTATTCTGTATATAAGATTGATAGGAACTTACATTTGGCGACTCAAACTTTCGAATATCAAAGGGTGGGAGTGCATTGAATTCATCTACAGCAGAACGGTACTTAAGACCTTGTAAGAGAAAGCCAACACTTTTTAATGCTGTGGAAGATTTGCGTTGAAGAAGTGTCGCAGAATCAAATTGAACTAGTTGAACAGGAGCGGCTTGATAGCTAAATGTTAAGGGCTGCTCTTGTGATTGGGTGGAAGTTAGATTGGCACTTTGAGCTATTGCATGCAAAGGAAGTGTAAGTAAGAATAGACTAAACACTATAGGAAGTAACTTCATGATTATAAGAATTCATGTTTTCGTATCTGATTTTTAAATAAACAATAATTCGTGAAGAAGTAAATGTACCTGAAGCAATAAAAGTGTTAACGATTTTGTTTTATCTAACAATATTATATACTTAGATTAAATTCTATAAATAAAATAGCGTAAGCCTCCGGTTGTGCACGCCATGGAATTGAGCTGAATAATGAGTCATTATGAATAAGGGATTTTTATCAATTATTTATGTCTTCGTAATCTTTTCTCGAAGTTGGTATCCACTCGGAGAAGCAAGCGAGTCGCTTTTTAACCCAAACCACATTGTAGTTTTAGAAGAGGATAGGATTCTAGTAAATGATCCTGTTGATAATGTATACCCGATTCGCAGTATAAATTTCACTTTAGATGAAGAGGTTGCTCATTTAAGAGAAGGAAGAGGTCCGGGAGAAGTAAGCCCAATGTTCTATAAGCGATTTACCAAATTCTCGAATGGGGACCTACTAATTTGGGATGCTGGACTAAGCCGGATTGGTGTTTTTACCGCGAACTTAACGCATAAAAGGGATCTAACTTGGAATACATTCGAGGCTAAGATCTATCAGGCTGCACTAATTAATGACTCTACTCTCGTCACCATAGACTATTCTGAAAACTTTTTAAAAGCCTGGCGAATTAATAAAACGGGATTCAGTGAATCTGATTTATTATGGCAGCATTCTTTGAGTAAGTCACCTGAACTAAAAGCTCTATCGAATCCATTAATGCTTCAAACGTTACTCTTTGCAAATGATGGAGAAAGACTTTTAATAGCATTTAAATATTCATCCTTGATCATAAATGTGACTGAAGCTGGGGTTCATTATTTAACTGATGGACCGGAGGGTATTCCCATCCCTAATCCACAGATAAAAGGAGGCTTTAGTTTACCTGATATAAATATACATCCAGTCGGCGCCATAGACATTTCGGTTGGTGAGGATTACATCTACGTTGTTTTTAGTGGGAGAATAGTATCAAAGTCGGAATTACAGGAATATGCCTCCGATATTGATTTACTACTCGAACAAGTTGAGCATGCGAATCGATTGTGGGTGTTTGATAAATCCAATGGTGACTTTGTTAAAGAAGTGAATCTGCCTAAGTCTGCAAAGTCGTTTCAAATAATAGGAAGGAAAGCATATTTACTTAATACCCTTGAAGATTATCCAAAGATTACAAAGTATCAATTACCTGATGACTTGTAATTTCATGGCATGAGATAATCTTAGATACACTTAAAGTGTTCAAATGGTTGATGACAGCCATTGCAGAAGTATTGGGCTTTGCAGGCTGTTGAACCAAATTGGCTTTGCAATTCCGTTTCAAAAGAGTCGCAATAAGGACAGGGCACAATCTTCGTGCTACTTAAGCTCGTAAGGAAGTCGTCGTCGTTGGTAGATTTTTCTGGAGGAGCAATGCCATAATCTTTTAGCTTGGCTTTGGCCTCTTCCGTCATCCAGTCGGTAGTCCATGCTTCAGAGTAATCTAAAATCACCTCAAAATTTGGTACCGATTTATCGTGAAGCTTATCCCGTACCGATTGCTCTATGGCGTTCATGGCAGGGCAGCCAGAATAAGTAGGGGTAATTTTAACGATAACTTTTTCGTCTACAATCTCAACACTGCGAGCGATGCCCATCTCAATGATATTGAGAACAGGTATTTCAGGATCATTAACCTCGGTTAAATACTCCCAAATTTGGTCTTCAGTATGTAAGACGGTTTCTGACATAAAGTATTTAGTAGTTTGAGTGAATAAAAAAGCTCTTCTAATGGAAGAGCTTCTCTTTACACTTATTTCCAAACAGCATCAGGATGTGAGCGACGCAAGAACTGCATTTGAGCCAACATATGTCCTAAATGCTCGGTATGCATTCCATTACGGCTTCCACTCATCATAAACTGTTCCCAATCAGGTATTGTTAAGGTCGCCTCAGTAAGGGTTTCCTCAACAAGCTTCTTCCACTCATCCTTGAACGTAGAAGTGTCAACGGCATTGCCTTCTTTGATGATGGTTTCATCTACTTCGTCCATGTAGAATAATTCCCCTACATACATCCAAAGTTCATCCATTGCATCTTGCATACGCTTGTGGCTTTCTTCAGTGCCATCACCCAAACGAAGTACCCAATCACGCGAATGACGTAAATGGTATTTAATTTCTTTGAGGTGTTTATTCATCATTCCATTCAACTGCTCATCCTTCACATCTTTTAGTGCAGTGTATTGGAAGTAGCTAAACGAGCTAAATAGGAATAGTCGAGCTATGGTAAAGGCAAAGTCGCCATTAGGCAGTTCACACAACTGAAGATTGGTAAACTCATCGTCATCTCTGAAGTAAGCAAAATGATCTTCATCATGCCCTTTGTCTTCAACATCGGCCGCATGTGAATAAAGTGCAGCGGCATGGCCAATTAAATCTAAAGAGATATTAGCTAATGCTAGATCTTCCTCTAGAACAGGACCATGTCCACACCACTCAGACATACGTTGACCTAATATAAGTCGGTCGTCGGCCAAGCGAAGTAGGTACTTTAAATAAGCGTCTTTTTTTGTCAAGCTATCTGTACTCATGATCTCTTTTTAACGGCTCTTGGTACACTATAAAATTGTGGGTGGCGGTACGGCTTATCAGAAGCGGGGTCAAAAAATGGGCCCATATCTTCGGGCGTCGAAGCCGTGATCTGATCAGAAGGAACAACCCAAATTCCGATTCCTTCATTACGACGAGCATAAACGTCGCGAGCGTTTTGAAGTGCGTTTTCGGCATCTGCAGCGTGTAAACTGCCAGCATGTTCGTAAGGTTTGCCGTTCTTAGGTTGATAAAAAACCTCCCACAGAGGCCATTCTTTTTCGTTCGTTTCAGACATTATAATTTTTTGTTAGTTGATGGATTGAGCCAGACTTCAATACAACAGCTCAAAAAAGGAGCTAAATGAAATCCATTCATGGTTGAATGACCTATTCCATTTAGCTTATTAATTCGTTCGTTAAACTAGGATGCTTTTTCTTGGGCTAGTTTCTTCTTGCGAGCATAGGCTGTAGCTGCTTCGCGAACCCATTGGCCATTTTCATGTGCATTACGACGAGCCTTGATGCGCTCACGGTTCATTACGCCATTTCCTTTCACTACATCCCAGAATTCATCCCAAGGAATTTCACCAAATTCCCAGTGTCCAGTTTCTTCGTTGAATTTGAGATCTGGATCGGGTAAGGTAAGTCCTACGGCTTCAGCCTCCATTACCATGCGGTCAACAAAGTGTTGGCGCAATTCATCATTGGTATTGAGCTTTACTTGCCATTTAATGAGTTCAGCACTGTTCGGAGATTCTGAATCATTAGGACCAAACATCATCAAAGTTGGCCACCATAATCTGTTTACAGCTTCTTGTACCATTTTGCGCTGTGCAGGAGTTCCACTAGCTAATTTAGCTACCATCTCGTAACCCTGCTTTTTGTGGAAACTTTCTTCCTTACAAATTCTGAGATTTGCACGAGCATATGGTCCGTAAGAAGAATGTGCTAATTTAGTTTGGTTCACAATCGCAGCGCCATCTACAAGCCATCCGATTACACAAACATCCGCATAGCTTAAAGTAGGATAGTTGAAAATACTTGAGTATTTCGCGCTTCCATATAAATATTGATCGATTAGCTCATCACGGCTAATACCTAAGGTTTCAGTAGCGCTGTAAAGGTATAAACCATGGCCAGCTTCGTCTTGAACCTTAGCAAGTAGTACGAGCTTACGTTTTAAGGAAGGAGCTCTAGCAATCCAGTTCCCTTCAGGAAGCATACCCACAATTTCTGAATGTGCATGCTGGCTTGCCATACGGATTAATTGCTTGCGATAACGCTCAGGCATCCAATCTTTTGGTTCAATTTTTTCGCCCGCATCTATACGAGCTTGAAATGCATCTAATTGCTCTTGTGTTTCCATAGTCATAAAATTCTTTATTTATCTAATCAACAGCATACCGATTAGAATAATTCATAATATATATTTTTTGAGGGTAAAAATCTTATCCCTCATTGGCCTCTATAATCATGGTGAGGCCCTTTTAAAAAGCTTTACAAGGCTTTATCGCCAATGCTTGCACCAATGGTGAAAGCTCCCCATCTTCACAGCCTAACTTAAAATAAGGTCCATGAACAGAATTAACATCTATCTCAGTGTATTATTGGCTTTGCTTACTACATTTTCAGTAGCTGCCCAAACTCCAATTAAGTATGAAATATCGTTTGAAAATGCGGTACATCATGAAGCTGAAATTTCGATCACCTTCCCAAATCTTGAAAATAAGGTGCTTCAGGTAAGAATGAGTAGAACCTCACCGGGGCGTTATGCATTACATGAATTTGCCAAGAATGTATACAACGTACGAGCTACCGATAGTGAAGGGAACGAGTTAGTGGTAACACGCCCTAACCCACACCAGTGGAATGTGAGTGGCCATGATGGCATCGTAAACTTTTCTTACACCCTATATGCAAATAGAGGCGGTGGTACCTATACCGGCATTGATGAGACACATGCTCATTTAAATATGCCAGCTACTTTCGCATGGGCTAGAGAGTATGAGCATAGACCCATAGAAATCACCTTCAATAAAAGAGATGATTTGAACTGGAAAATAGCTACTCAGTTAAAGCATTTAAAGGGGAATACTTATTACGCCCCTGATTTCCAATACTTCTTGGATAGCCCCACTGAAATCGCTGACCTACATTTCAGAAATGAGAAGGTTGACGGACAGAATATTCGTTTAGCCTTACATACACCAGCAACTGATGCGGAAGTAGATGAATACTTCAGTAAGGTAATGGCCATTGTTAAAGAACAGGCAAGGGTGTTCAACGAAATGCCAAACTTCGATTATGGAGAGTACACTTTCCTTTCTTGCTATGTACCAAATGCTAGCGGCGATGGTATGGAACACCGAAACTCTACCTATGTTGTTAGTTCAAAGCCCAAAGATAGGCCACTAGGCGAAACTAGTATTGGCACTATTTCTCATGAGTTTTTCCATGCTTGGAATGTGGAGCGTATTAGACCAGCATCGCTCGAACCCTTCGATTTCGAAGAAGCCAACATGAGTGGTGAGCTTTGGTTTGCGGAAGGGTTTACCAGCTACTACACCAACTATATCTTAGCTCGTGCAGGTATTAGAACGGCTGAGCAGTATGTTGAAGGCCTAGATGGTGGACTTAATTATGTGATCAATTCACCGGGACGTCAATATCATAATCCTATTGAGATGAGTTACCAAGCGCCATTTGTTGATGCGGCTCGCTCTGTAGACCCAGTGAACAGATCAAATACGTTTATCTCCTATTACACTTATGGAAGTGTACTTGGTTTAGGCCTAGATTTATCTCTTCGTGGAATGGATAAGGGGCTAACGTTAGATGGCTTCATGCAGCATGTATGGAAAAACTATGGTAAGCCTGAAGTGCCATATGCTGTACGAGATTTACAAGAAGCTCTTGCTCAATATGCTGGTGAAGACTTTGCGAATCAGTATTTTGAAAACTACATCTTTGATAGCAATCTGCCCGATTACAAAGCATTGCTAAATGATTTTGGGGTTACACTCGAACTGGCTGAGCCAGGGAAGGCTAGCTTAGGAGGTACGATCAGAAAACAAGGTGGCCAATGGAGGCTTACCGGAAATGCAACCGTAGGCAGCCCAATTTATGAAGCGGGTATTGAGTCGGAAGATGTTTTCGTAAGTATTGCAGGAAAAAATTTAGACGACGTAAAGAGTGTAGACGAAATTCTGAAGAATTATAAACCGGGCGATAAAATCGAAGTCGTGATCAACCGATGGGGCGATGAACTCAAGAAAACCGTTACACTTGAGGAATCAAATCGCTTGATGACAACATTAAATGCCAATGCTACTCCGGCTCAAAAAGCCAGAAGAAACGCTTGGTTATCAGGGAATTAACAAAAGGGGTAAATACACATGAAAACATCTATGAAAACATTTTACACACTGCTATTAATGCTGTTCGTAGCAGCGCCATTAGCTCAAGCTCAGAATAGTGATCTTGAAGTCTTGCCAATGCGAGAACGCGCAAGAGTTATTGATGAACTATTAGAAGACCGCATTAAAACTGTATTGCCTGATTTGATGCGAAGAACAGGCATTGATATGTGGGTTGTGGTTTCACGAGAGTATAACGAAGATCCTGTAATTGAAACGTTGCTCCCAGCTACTTGGCTTGCAGCTCGACGAAGAACCATCCTAGTGATGTACGATAGAGGTGGAGAGCAAGGTATCGAGACTTTAGCTGTAGCACGTTACGATGTAGGTACGACCTTTAAAAAAGCATGGGATAAAGAACAGCAACCGGACCAATGGAAACGATTAGCTGAAATCATTGAAGAAAGAGACCCTAAAAAGATTGGTGTAAACCAAAGTAAGCATTGGGGACTTGCCGATGGTATTGTAGCTACCGATTTAGAAGAAATGAAAGCGGCCATCGGTAAAAAGTATGCGAACCGTGTGGTATCGGCTGAAAAACTTGCTGTGGGTTGGTTAGAAACACGCTCTGAAAAAGAGATGGCCATCTATCCACATATAGTTCGTATTGCTCATGAAATTATAGCGGATGGATTTTCAGACAAAGTGATTCAGCCCGGCGTTACAACTACTGAAGACTTAGTTTGGTGGTACAGAGAACGTATTCGTGAGCTAAAACTCATTACTTGGTTTCACCCAAGTGTTTCCATTCAACGTGCCGATCCAGAGTCTTTTGATCACCTGAGATCTTTCTCAAGTAGACCCGAAAATAATGTGATTATGCCTGGAGATTTACTTCATGTTGATTTCGGAATCAAGTACTTGCGTTTGAATACAGATACCCAGCAGCATGCCTATGTACTTCGCCCAACGGAAACAAAAGTACCAGATTATCTCAAGAAGGCATTTGATAATGGAAATCGCTTACAAGACATCTTTACCAATAACTTCAAAGAAGGAAGAACAGGAAATGAAGTGCTTAAATTGTCGCGTGAGCAAGCTATTGCGGAAGGGATAAAGCCATCTATCTATACTCACCCTATTGGGTTTCATGGCCACGCGGCAGGAACAACATTGGGAATGTGGGATGCACAAGGTGGCGTTCCAGGAAGTGGTGAATACCCGCTTCACCTAAATACAGCTTATTCCATTGAGTTAAATGCTGCAACCTATATCGAAGAGTGGGGTAAAGAAATTCGAATTATGCTCGAAGAAGACGCTTACTTCGATAAATCTGGAGTTTGGTATATCGATGGTCGCCAAAAAGAAATTATGACCATCCCTCGAGTTCCTGCTACTCAATAACCAACGAAAGTAATGATTTATAACCATCGGACGGATTGGCCGTTCGATGGTTAATCAACAGTGCCTACTTACTTCCTTTCTACAATCGCTGAGGTGCATTTAGAAACACACAAGCTTGCCTCTTTCATCCTCAATTTTGGTTTCCCAAACTTGAATCTTTTTACCCTGATGAATCGGAGTTGCGGTTCCGCGAAACAATATTCTGCACCTTTTTTTAGCGGTATATTCGAAATTGAACTTTGTTAATCCTTAGCGAAGAGATTTTAATTGGTACTTATGACTTATTCATAAGTATCTTTTTTTATGAAAAAATTTAAAGCAGTCACATTATATATTTCTTTGTTTTTGGGGGCATTATATGTTGGTGAGCGGCTTGAAGATTCATTTGCCTTGATAAGTGATTCAGTAATAAAAAATGAATTGACGTATAATATTATCATTAAGACTATTATATGTGCGATATTTCTTTTTATAGGTAAACGTCTGAAATTGATGAAATTTAATGGGCTAACTAAGGAGATATTTAAGTTTTATCCGATATTCCAAGTTCTAGCATTATATGCTCTCGTGTATTCAATTAAAGCCCACACTTTTCAAATTGAATCCGTTGTACTGTTTTTATTTTTTGTCTCCACACTTTGTACAGGATTTGCTGAAGAACTATGTTTTAGAGGTGTTTTGTTGCCGACATTTATTAAGTCATTTTCAGACAGTGAGAATGTAATTCTAAAAAGTGTAGTGATAGTAGCTTTAATATTTGGTGTGCTACATTTCGGAAACTTAATAAAGTATCCAGAGAACATATTAGGTGTAACCACTCAGGTGATTGCTGCGATTTGCGTAAGCTTTTTATTTTCGGCAATCTTACTTAAATCAAGAAGTATTGTAGTTGCCGGAGTCACTCATGGATTAATAAATTTCACATTTAGTGGGCGTTTTCTATCAGAGAGTCAAAAAAACACTGGTGATATTAGTATGAATCTAAATTCAGTAGTAACTACGTCTATATTTTTTGGAATAATATTATTTATATCAATTGTGATGATTAAAAAAGTGAACAGACAAAGTGTATTGAACTCTCTGTAACTGCTGACTTTATAACCATCGGACGGATTGGCCGTTCGATGGTTAATAAACAGTGCCTACTTACTTCCTTTCTACAATCGCTAAAGTGCATTTAGAAACACACACAAGCTTGCCTCTTTCATCCTCAATTCTGGTTTCCCAAACTTGAATCTTTTTGCCCTGATGAATCGGGGTTGCGGTTCCTCGAACCATCCCACCTTCTTTTACCGATCGAATATGGTTGGCATTAATCTCCACTCCAACCGCTGTTTTAGAATCCTCATCTAAAGAAAACCAAGCTCCTACAGAAGCTAGTGTTTCAGCTAAAACCACTGAAGCTCCGCCGTGTAAAATTCGAAATGGCTGAACCGTATTTTCATTCACTGGCATCGTAGCAACAAGCTTATCCCGCTGAATAACTTCAAACTCTATCCCAAGTGCATGCCCCATATGAGTACCCATCTTATGAAAGTATAAATCAGCTTTTGGTTTTAGCGACTCTTCGATGATCATAAAAAATAATTTGATTAACAGTGTTAAGTTTGTACAATAAGTACATGAAATACTTTTAAATGTACGCCGAAAGTGTTACTTACCAAAAGACAAGAACACGATTTGGAAGATTATGGAATATACACCCACTACCATATTAAAAACTGTTGATGAAGGCCTGAAAAAGCGCAAATCAAACGTTTATGCTGGAGTTAAAAGAAACGGCCAATGGATTGAAACATCCGTAGATGATTTCATGAAACAGGTTAAACTTCTCGCCTTAGGGTTACACCAACTTGGTGTAAAGAAGGGAGATAAAGTTTCTATTCATGCCGAAAACAGTACGGAATGGTTAATTGTAGATTTAGCTGTGCTTTCGTTAGGGGCAGCCTTAGTTCCCATCTATACCACCCAGCCCGGTGATCAAATCAAATACATATTAGAGAATTCGGAAGCGGTTGTACATTTTGTATCCAACGATGAGGTTTTCGCTGAGACCAAGCCTCTTATCAAAAGTATTGATACCGTTAAGGCAGTAGTATCCATATTAGGTAGTAAACATCAAAAGCTGCGCACCTTTGAAGATTTAAAACAAAACGGTGCAACCCTTGATCAAGAAAAGCCAGGACTTTATGAGGAATTGAAAAATCAGGTTCAGCCCGATGATATAGCTACGCTTATTTATACCTCAGGAACTACAGGGGTGCCGAAAGGAGTAGTTCTGACACATGATAACATTGCGGGTAATGCGCGTGCTTCATTCGAGATATTTCCATTTAAACCTGATGAGATAGACGATCCAAAAATATTGTCCTATTTACCTTTGGCACATATGTTCGAACGCACAGCTTCATATATCTATGCCTTTGGGGGTGTGCCTGTTTATTACATCGAAGACATTGAGCAAATACGGGAGGACTTTCAAACCATTAAGCCAGTGTATTTTGTAACAGTACCTCGATTACTCGAAAAAATTGTGACGGGTATAAAGGTTAAAGGACAAGAGCTAAGTGGACTTAAAAAGAGATTGTATTATTGGGCGGTTAATTTGGCGGAGAATTATGATCCTGAGAACCCTCCACCATCTTTAAAATATAAGCTAGCCGATAAAGTGGTTTATTCTAAGATCCGCGAACTATTTGGAGGTCGGTTGATAGGCGTAAATGTAGGTGGAGCGGCGCTTTCACCAAATATAGCTCGCTTTGTGAATGGAATTGGGGTGTATTGTGGCCTTGGTTATGGTCTTACAGAAACCTCACCTGTACTAACAGGCCCACCAGTAGGTGAGTTACGCATTGGCTCTTCAGGTAAAGCATTGCCATGTGTTCAGATAAAGATTGCTGAAGATGGCGAGATCCTTGCTAAAGGTCCTAATATCATGAAAGGGTATTACAAAATGCCTGAAAAAACTCAAGAAGTGTTTAATGAAGATGGATGGTTTTGCACGGGAGATATAGGACATCTAGATGAGGATGGTTGGTTATTTGTAACGGATCGTAAGAAATCGTTATTCAAACTAAGCACAGGTAAATATGTGGCTCCTCAACCTATCGAAAATGCTTTGGTAAATAGTGGGTTTATCGAACAAGCCGTGGTTGTAGGGAGTGAGCATAAGTTTTGTGGGGCCCTAATCGTACCGAATTGGGATAACATGAAAAAACGATTTGAAACCTCTGGACATGAATTCCCAACAGAGAATATCACAGAGAATGAGTTCGTGTTAAAACGCATTCAGAAAGAAGTAGATAAAGTAAACGAGGACCGCTCAAAGTGGGAGAAGATCAAAAGATTTACCCTCTTGAAAGATCAGTTTACTATCGATAAAGGAGAGATCACTCCAACGCTTAAAGTGAAGCGAAATGTGATTAATAAAAATTATAAAGAGATCATCGATAGCATGTACGCCGATGAAGTAACATAAAATACCTATTCATGAAATCAGGAAAACGAAGAATTCGAAAAGTAGCCGTACTCGGATCGGGTGTAATGGGAAGCCAAATAGCCGCTCATTGCGTTAACGCTGGCCTTGAAGTAATCCTTTTAGATTTAAAAAGTGAGGATGCTAAACAACCTAATAAGATGGTTGAAGACAGCTTAAAGAAGATTCAAAAGCTGAAACCTGCACCTTTCGGAAAGAATGATTTCATACATCGTATTGAAATAGGCAATTTTGACGACGACTTTGATAAACTCGCTGATTGCGATTGGATATGTGAGGTGATCATCGAACGGATGGATATCAAAAAGTCGATGGTAGCCCGCATAGATGAAATAAGAAAAAAATCGGCCATTGTAAGTTCTAATACTTCTGGCTTACCTATCCATGAGATAGCAGAAGATTGTAGCGAAGATTTTAAAGCCCACTTTTTAGGAACACATTTTTTTAACCCACCTCGGTATATGAAATTACTGGAGGTGATTCCTACTCAAGCTACCGATTCAAGCGTCACTGAATTCATGCAAAGATTTTGTGAGAAAGTATTGGGCAAAGGAGTGGTAGTTTGTAATGATACCCCAAACTTTATCGCCAATAGAGTCGGGATTTTCTCCATTGGTAGCATGATGCCTTATTTCTTTGAGGGTGATTTCAGAGCCGAAGAAATTGATTTACTCACGGGTACATTAACAGGCTATTCGAAGGCTGCGACTTTCAGAACGGGGGATATGGCTGGTTTAGATGTAACTCTTCATGTTGCAAATAATATTATTCCCGCCATAGAACATGATGAACGCCAACAAGTGTTTGACCTGCCTGAGAAGTTCAAAGAAATTGTAGCATCAGGTAAAATTGGCAATAAAGCTGGAGAAGGATTTTATAAGAAAGTACAACAGGGTAAGAAACGTGAGTTCTTAGTTATTAATCCTGAGACTTTAGAATATGAAAGCCAGCAAGAGCTAAACGATCCACTTCTGGATGAAGCACAAAAAATCAAAGACACTCGTGAACGGCTAAAATTCCTAGTAAATAGCGAAGGGCGTATTGCTGATTTTATTTGGCAAACTCAGAAGGATTTATTGTTATATGCTGCGAATAGAATCCCAGAAATAACAAGCTCACCATTAGCGGTAGATCGTGCAATGAAATGGGGGTTCAATTGGGAATTAGGCCCATTCGAGCGTTGGGATGCATTGGGTGTAGAAGACACAGTTGAACGATTGAAATCTGAAGGAGAGGAGATTCCAAAATTGGTTCAAGTACTCCTTGCCAAAGGCCATACTTCCTTTTATAAAGATGATCAGGTGTATGATGCCGACGAATCTCAACAAATACCGATACCTCCAAAAGCAGTAGGGCAACTCACAGCTTCAGAAGTGAGAAGGTCAAACACACCAGTATTTGAAAACAACTCTGCTGCTTTGCATGATATGGGAGATGGGGTTGCTCTGTTCGAGTTTAAAACCAAGAACGCTACTTTAGGCTTTGAGTTGGTTCAATCACTTGAAAAGAGTTTAGACCTAGTAGCAGAAAAGTTTGATGCACTAGTACTTGGGCATGATGGAGACAATTTTGCTTACGGCGCCAATTTAATGGAAGCCCTACAAGCTCACCAATCAGGAGATTGGGATAAAGTGGTAGAAGCCGTGACAGGATTTCAACGTACAGCAGTGAAGTTGCGATACAGCCCCTTCCCAGTGGTAGCAGCTGCTCATGGTAGAACCTTAGGCGGTGGAACAGAATTTTGTTTGTATGCCGATAAAGTAGTAGCACATCACGAGTTATATATGGGCCTCGTTGAAATTGGGGTGGGATTAATTCCAGCTGGAGGTGGAACTACAGAGCTCTTAAAAAGAGCCATGTATAAATTAGAAGGTGAAGCCGATCCGCTACCGTTTATAAGAGAAGCATTCAAAGTAATGGGTATGGCAAAAGTTTCTGAAAGTGCTCATCAAGCAAAAGAAATGAATTTTCTTCAAGACACAGATCTCATCGTTATGAATAGAGATTTACTGTTAGCGCAGGCCAAAGAAGCAGCACTTAGTATGGTAGAAGAAGGCTACCTACCCCCAGCTAAAACCAATATACAAGTGTTAGGAGAAACCGCTTTAAGTGCATTAAAATTGATGCTATATGTTATGCATGAGTCTAAGTTCATAACAGATTATGATAAGGTTGTAGCTGAACGCCTAGCCTTTGTACTTGCCGGTGGTGATTTAAGCGAAGCTCAAAGTGTTCCCGAAGAATATCTATTGAAATTAGAAAGAGAGGCTATTCTGAATTGCTTAAAGGATGAACGAACACTCGCCCGAATGGAGCACATGCTCAAAACTGGAAACCCCCTAAGAAATTAAGAGAAGATTATGTCGAACTTAAGAGAAGCTTATATAGTTGCAGCAAAAAGAACGGCTTGTGGTAAAGCTAACAAAGGCTCATTGAGGTTTACGCGTCCGGATACCTTAGGGGGTGAAGTAATCAAAGATTTACTATCGAGTATTCCTTCAATTCAGCCTGAGATGATTGAAGATGTGATAATGGGATGTGCGTTTCCGGAAGCCTCACAAGGATTGAATATTGCTCGCCAAATTGCACTGTTAGGTGGGTTACCCGATAAGGTGCCTGGTGTAACCGTAAACAGATTTTGTTCCTCAGGATTGCAGACCATTGCAATGGCCTCTGAACGCATAATGGTAGGAGCCGCAGATGTGATGATTGCAGGCGGTGTGGAATCTATGTCGCTTGTGCCTATGGGGGGTATGTCGGTACAACCGAATCCAACTTTGGTGAATGAATCACCCGGTATTTATATCAATATGGGCCTTACAGCTGAAAATGTAGCTTCTAAATATTCAGTAAATCGTGAGGATCAAGATGAGTTTGCATACCATAGTCATCAAAAAGCGATAAATGCATGGGAAAGCGGTCGCTTTGATGAGCAGATAACTCCAATTCAAGTTACCGAGAAAAAGGTAAGTGCAGAGGGTGAGATCATCGAATCGAACTTTACGTTTCAAAAAGATGAAGGCCCAAGAGGGGATACTTCCGTTGAAGTTCTAAATAAACTGCGTGCGGTATTTAAAGCAGGTGGATCTGTAACGGCGGGTAACTCTTCACAAATGAATGATGCGGCTTCGGCTGTACTAATAGTGAGTGGTGAAAAAGTAAAGGAACTTGGGTTAACACCTATAGCTCGTTATGTGGGATTTGCTGTGGCAGGAGTTGCCCCTGAGTACATGGGCATTGGACCTGTTGAGGCTATTCCAAAGCTAATGAATCAAACAGGGTTAAAGCTTTCGCAGATAGATTTAATAGAATTAAATGAAGCTTTTGCCGCACAATCGCTTGCTGTAATGCGTGAACTAGATATGAACCCAGACATCACCAACGTAAATGGCGGCGCTATTGCAATGGGACATCCTCTAGGGTGTACAGGTGCTAAATTAACCACTCAAATTCTTCATGAAATGCAGTTGCGGAAATCTAAATATGGATTAGTGACGATGTGTATTGGTGGTGGAATGGGTGCAGCAGGAATCTTTGAAAACCTAAAACGATAACTATGTTTAGTGAATCTACTCTAGCAAATAATACCATTTTAATTACAGGCGGTGGAAGTGGATTAGGCCTTGCCATGGCTAAAGGGTTTTGTCGTTCTGGGGCTAATGTAGCTATCTGTGGACGTACAGAAGAGAAACTTATCAAAGCTACTAAAGAGATAGAGAACGAACGTGAAGACTCGAAAGTAGGCTACTATATTTGTGATGTAAGAGATCATGATGCCGTAAGTAAAATGATTGAAGCGGTCGTGGCTGATTTTGGAAGCTTAGAAGGGCTAGTGAATAATGCAGCGGGTAACTTCTTGTCCGCTTCGGAAGACCTAACCCCGGGCGGCTTTAAAGCGGTGGTGGATATAGTTCTGCATGGAAGCTTTAACTGTACACATGCTTTTGGTAACTACCTAATCGACAATGAAAGAGAAGGAAATATTCTGAACATCGTTACCACCTATGCTGAAAGTACAGGGTGCGCATTTGTTCTACCATCGGCGTGTAGTAAAGCGGGAGTATTAGCCATGACTCGATCTTTGGCCTTTGAGTGGGCAGAATACGGAATACGTGTAAATGCCATTGCGCCAGGTCCATTCCCAACAAAAGGGGCTTGGTCGAGATTAGTGCCTTCCAAAATATTTGAAAAAAAGTTCATCAATAAGATACCGATGAAACGCTATGGTGAACATGAAGAGCTGGCGAATTTAGCTACCTTCTTGATGTCAGATTTAGCTCCATTCATTACCGGTGAAAGTGTGGTAATTGATGGCGGTGAACGATTGCAAGCAGGTCAATTCAATTTTATAAACGATTTGATGTCGCGCAAAAAGTTAAAAGCAGCATTTAAAGCAATGCGCCCTAAAAAATAACGGCTCGCTTTAGAACATTTTTAAGCGCTGTTCTACTTTCTCCACTAGCTGAGATAGTTGCAGGGCATCATAGCTTGAATAGGCTGTTTCTGTATTCAGTTGAACCGCTTTCAAGAAGAGGAGAGCGGCTTTTTCAGCTGCTTTGGAAGGGTCAAATTCTTGCTTTCCAAAAAATAAATGGCTTCCATCGTTAAGCCTTCCAATTCGAATTTGCTGTTTGGATACATTACAGTCTAAGACTTCCGTTTTTGAGCAAACAATTCGTTGATGCTGGTTTTCATCAGAGGCCGCATAAATAGAAATGTTAGCCGATGACCCATTATCGAATCGAAGTGAAAGAATGATAGCTACAGGGTTAGTGTCGTCTAAATACTGTTGTTTCGCTTCAATATGATGAATGCCACTATTTATCCATTTTAGAGCTAATCCGAGTTCGTCAACCCATGCGTTTCTAAACTCTGATAAGGCATCAATCATAGTATTTCGATTGATATGCTTGGTACTTATAAGTAAGGATGGACGATGCATTGAGTTCATCATCCATTGAGTGGCTGGCGCGAGTGTAGGCCAATGCGAAAACTGAACTTTAACTCCGGCTTCTTTTGAGGCCCGATGGATGCGTTCAATCATTTCCCCTTGTGTGGGCTGCTTTGCAATTAGAAAAGTATGATATCCGTGTTGAACGGCATTGAGAACAACTTCTAAGTTGTTTGGAGTATCATTTAAAATGAAACAGGCATCAACCTTTCCAAGCTGTTCTACATTCGATACTAAATCTACCTCACTCACAATGGCATGTGGACGTAAATGCTTTTCCCATGCTACTGTGCGTGTTGCGTCACCAACTAAACCAACTTTCATATGCTTAAAAATTTGTTGGCCTAAGATGCTAAGAGAAGGTGTATTAAACAAGAAAAGCTCAGCATAAGTATATGTGAGCTAATAGGGTTTAAAAAAGAGTGTAATTAGTCGGGCATTACAATAGCCAAGATAAAGTAAGCAAGGATGGCCATTCCATAACTGAAAGCGAATATCACGAATAAAATACGAACAATGGTTGGATCCCATCCTAAGTATTCAGCTATACCAGCACAAACACCAGCAAGCATTTTATCTTTTCTAGACTTTCTTAATTTAGCAGGCATATCATATAAAAATTAATTGCAATCGGCTCTTGGTACGAAGGCTTTCCGGTAAGGTTTCAAAATAATATAAATAAAAAAAAGAGGAGCCTAAGCTCCTCTTCACCTATATATATGCTACTATGTAATAGATGTATTATGAGTCTTTTAGAACTCAGAATCAGTTAGTTTAAATAAAATTGGTAGCGACATCTGAAGGGCTACTTTTCTGCCGCGCTGCTCACCAGGTTTGAACTTAGCTTCACTTACCACTCGCAAAGCTTCCTCATCACAACCAGCTCCAATTCCACGAACTACTTTAGGGTCGATAACGTCCCCTTCTTTTGAAACTACGAACTGAACCGTAACTCTACCTTCAATGCCCTGATCAATCGCTTCTTGTGGATAGTTTACTTTGCTTTGGAGACCTGTCATTCCACCAATAAGTTCAGGCATGCTTTCAACTATAATGAAAACCTCTTCATCGGTAGGCTTTTCTTTAATATCGCTGATTTCCTTTAAGCCATATTTCGATTCAAAGGATCCATCTTGTAAATCGGTATAGGCAATAGTCATGAAACGAACGTTCTGATCTGATTTTGCATAAAGCTTAGCCCAAACTTTCATTGGTACATCAGAGATTTTGCTAGCTTTATTTTGAATTTCAATCGAGAGTCCTTTCAAACTAAGATTGATGGTTTCGTCTTGAATTCTTCCCGCTTCCTTTCCTCCTTCAAAAGGTTGAGTGGAAAGTATAAGCGTTCCAAAACCACCCATATTAAAGCCCATCCCACTTAATGCGTTTACTTCAATTTTATCGTTTACCAAATTTTCTGAAGTAGCTACTTCATTTCCATTCACAAAAATGGTGGGATGGTCGATGTTCAAGTTAATGGCGTTTAGTTCTTCAGGGGCTAATTGGTCGCTATTGCGCATGTCGGTACAGGCAATAGGTGCTACTATAGCTAATGTCATAATAAGTAAGAGCGACAGCCCATGCTTAAACGACGATTTATGAATGTTATGTTGTTTCATTGTTTCGATGCGTTTTTTTATTGTTGAGTTATTTAAAGCCATGTTCATAATGAGTGATTCATGACCTCGATTTATCGTTATTAATTCTAAAAGTAGTTGAGCGTAATTTTTTGGGTTCACATCTGTAGTTCGAAGCACTTCTATATCACATGAAACTTCTCTGTACGTTTCAATTTCAGTATTACCAAAACGAACCAGAGGGTGGAACCAAAACAGTGATTGAATAACTGAAAGGGCGAGATTAAGTAAGTAATCTCCACGTTTAATGTGGATCAACTCGTGCTGAACAGCCATCTGAATTTTATCATCATTTTGTTTAAGGCTTTCAGGGAGTACGATGAGAGGAGCTCTCCAACCAAATGTAAAGGGACTTAAATTTTGAGGGTGGTAAGCTACAGATATTTTCTTTTTCGAAGCCTGTAATGATAGTTCATCGCCCTCTAATTCCTGTTTTTGCAAGCTACTTTGTAGCTGATGAAGCTGAGTATAATTGAACATCAGCTTTATCAATGAAAGAATGGATATAACAACAAATACAAAGGTTACAAATCCAATTAAAAAGTTGGGTTCCATCCAGTTTGTTTGATTGGATACGAGCTCAGATATACTGGATTCAGAGGGGGTGCCAATAGGATTATTAAATATGATAATTATCGGACTAAAGGCCTCTTTCAGTTGATTGGCTGGCTGTATGTAATTCAATAGATAAGTAGCCATTAAACCCGTTGGCAAAGCAAATAACGTTGCAACACGAATGTGGTAATGATACAAAGGGTCTAAATTTGGCAGACGCTTTAGCACGAGAAAAGTAATGGCTGCTATGGCCGACCAAACTAATACGGGGAACCAAATGGTGTCGAAAACGAAAGCACCAAACAGTTGAAAGAAATCAAACAGGCTACTCATGATTCATCCTCCATTTTAGAAATAAGGTCTTTGAGTTCCTTTATATCTGCGTCTTCTAAATTTTCAGCTTTAACCAATGTCTGAACAAGAGCAGATGCAGAGCCTTTAAATACCTTCTTCACCAGTTGATCCACTAAATTTAGCCGAACATTCTCTGGTTTGATAGCTGCTGAGTAAATGTACGTTACACCCTGCTTTCTGAATTTTAGATACCCTTTGTCGTTGAGGTTTTTCATTACCGTCATTACGGTGGTGTATGCCACTTTTCGTTTAGCCAGGATACGTTTTTGAACATCAGCAACGGTCGCTTCACCAAGCTCCCATACATGATGTAATACTTCCATTTCAGTTTCGCCAAGAGGGGTAAGTGATTTTCTCATAATTACATAATTTAGTTCCTACTAATATAATAGTATTAAATACTAAGTCAATAGTAGGATGTAATTATTTGTTACGAGCTATCTTAGGCGAGCGAGGGAGACCAAGTAAAGTTTGGGTCTCCGAATTTTTTTAATGTCTTATAATGAGATTGAACAGCTTCAGTAAAAGTATCATGGCAGTTATAAGGAATGCCGAATTCTTTGGCTGTTTCTTCAACAATAGGACTAATTTTTGGATAATGTATGCTACACACTTTTGGAAATAAGTGGTGTTCAATTTGGTAATTCAACCCACCGATGTACCAAGATAATACCTTGTTTTCTCTAGCAAAATTATTGGTAGTCAACATTTCGTGTATCACCCAATGATTCTCAATCATGTTTTGCTCATTGGGAATAGGGTGTGTGGTTTCTTCCACTACATGAGCTAATTGAAAGATGATACCTAGTATAAGTCCTGCAGTAAGGTGAAGGCTTACAAAACCGATGGCGAGCTGATACCAAGTTATATCCAGGAGTAAGTATGGCAATACTAGGGTGTAAGTGTAATACAGAGCTTTAGTAACAATTAGTATCACCCATTCCTTTAAAGGATGCTTCTTGTTTTCGTAAGGTCCTAATTCCGGTTTGAAGAAGTACCAATAGTCTTTCACAAAAACCCAAAATAAGGTAGCAAAGCTATAAGCGGGGAAGGCTAAAATATGTTGAAGCCGATGAATTGGCTTGTATTCAGAGTGCGGTGATAACCGAATAAACTCAGCTACTTCTAAATCTTCATCATGCCCGTGAATATTTGTGTAAGTATGATGAATGATATTATGGGTTATCTTCCAGATGTAACCATTAGCTCCAGCAAGGTCGAAGGTGAGCCCAATGAGCGTGTTTACTTTATTATTGGAAGAGTATGAGCCATGCAGCGCATCATGAGATATTGAGAAACCAATACCTGCCATGCCAATACCCATTACTAGGCAAAGTACCCACATTGTAGATAGTGGCAGTCCCCCAAATAATATTCCTAAATAGGCACCTACATATACTGTTAATATGATGAGTGTTTTTAATACCATCTGAACATTGGCATGCTTCGAAATGCCTTGTTCATCAAAATATTGTTGTACTCTGTTCTTAACCGCTTTGCTGAACTCGCGATCAATTTTATTATTAAAGCTAACTTTTTGTGCCATTGCCATCCGTATTATATATCAAGATAATACTAATTCGAAGGGGGGATAGAAAGTTCAATACTAAGTTTTATAGAATTCTATAATTCACGATTAAAATGATATTTATACTGCACAATTTTGGAATGCGAATGCATAGTATTTAGTTAGATTACTAAGAATTTAATAGACTGAGAATGAAGAATATAAATAGCTACAGGAAGTTTGTCCGAAACGATCATGACCCTAATAATGATGGTGATTATGTACTGTATTGGATGCAAATAAACAGACGGTTTCGATATAACTATGCCCTTGAATATGCCGTTGCTTTAGCTAATAAGCACGGAAAGTCGTTATTAATCTATGAAGGCCTATCAATTGATTACCCCTGGAGTAGCGATCGTTTCCATACTTTTATTATGGAAGGGATGAAGGAAAATCTAGATTATGCCAAAGAGCATAACATCCCATACTACAGTTTTGTGGAGCCTAAAAAAGATGCGGGTAAAGGGCTTTTCTATGAGCTTGCTGAAAAGGCATCAGCTGTCGTTTCTGATGAATACCCTGTTTTTGTGGTTAGGCAACATAATGAGCGAGTAGCTGATAAAATAAATGTGCCTTACATCACCATAGATTCAAATGGGATTATCCCCATAGGTGTAACAGATAAAGCACCTTATTCGGCCTACCTTTTTCGAAAGACTATGCAGAAACATTTTAAAGAAGGGTTCACTAACCCACCTAAGAATAATCCTTTGGATGACTTAGTGGAGAAAGAATATTCATTGCCCAAGGAGTTCTTAGAAAAGTATCCAGCCGCCGATAGCATGTTGGAGGATATCCCTAGTGCTGTAGAATCTCTTGATATTGATCATAGTGTTCCTGCTACCGATGTAATAGGGACTAGGGCAGCGGCACTGGGGAAATTAGGTCAATTTATAGGGCATGCATTGTCAGATTATGAAGAAAGGAATCACCCTGACAAAAAGAAGGCAAGTGGGTTAAGTCCTTGGTTGCACTATGGAAAGATAAGTGAATATGAAATTGTTCGGGCGGTATTAGAACATCAACCAGAGGGTTGGGACTTAGATCAGTTAACACCGAACGGTGGAAAAAATACAGGCTTTTTTAATGGTGACGACAGCATCCAATCGTTTTTGGATGAAGTGATTACTTGGCGTGAAGTGGGTTTTCATTATGCACATCATACAGAGAACTATGATGAGTTTGATTCCCTTCCAGATTGGGCACTCAAAACAATGGAAGAACATAAAAACGACGAACGTGAATATGTGTATAGCTTTGAGGAGTTAGAGCAGTCTAAAACACATGATGAAATCTGGAATGCAGCTCAAAATCAGCTTCGAGAAGAGGGCATAATCCATAATTACCTGCGAATGCTCTGGGGTAAGAAAGTTATTGAATGGACTCCAGATCATCGAACAGCCTTAGCATATCTAATAGAGCTTAATAACAAATATGCATTAGATGGGCGAGACCCAAACAGCTACTCGGGTATATTTTGGTGTTTTGGTAGGTTTGATAGAGCTTGGCAAGAGCGGCCAATATTTGGGAAACTAAGATATATGACGAGCGAGAGTACTCGAAAGAAAGTGAAACTAGACGAATACCTATCCACCTATGGCAATCAAAAAGCGCTGTTATAACTTTGCTAAGGGTTTATTATAAACATATATTGTACATGTAATTACAATTATGATATGGACTTATTTAACACCAACCCTTCTGATACTTCCTCCGATCAACCTTCAATGTCTCAAACAGATTCTAGTGAACCGTTAGCAACCCGAATGCGTCCACAGTCCTTGAGTGAGTTTGCAGGCCAAGAGCATTTAGTTGGTGAAGGGAAGATGCTTCGTAGAATGATTGAAAGTGGGGTGATCGGATCATTAATTTTTTATGGCCCACCTAGTTCAGGAAAGACTACACTTGCGAATGTTATCTCAAAAGAGATTAAGGCTAGTTTTCAGGTAATCAATGCCGTGCTTGATGGTATTAAAGAGCTGAGATCGGTTGTAGAAAAAGCGGAGAAACTGAAAAAATTGAATGGCCGGAAGACTATTCTTTTTGTGGATGAAATTCATCGATGGAACAAGGCTCAACAAGATGCTTTATTACCTCATCTTGAATCAGGCATCATTACTTTAGTGGGAGCAACTACTGAGAACCCATTTTACTCTCTGGTAAATCCATTGCTTTCTAGATGCCAATTATTCGAACTACATCCACTTAACCAGGGGGAAGTTCGAAGGATGCTAGTACGAGCCTTAGAGGATGAAGAAAAAGGACTTGGAAGCGTTGATATAAAGGTGGAGAAAGAAGCACTTGATCATTTAGCTGAATATGCGGGTGGGGATGTAAGAAATGCACTAAATGCTTTAGAAGTAGCGGTATTATCTACCAAGAAATCCGAAGATGATAACATTAATATTACACTTAGCATTGCAAAGGAAAGTATTCAAAGGCGAAATGTGAGATATGACCGAACAGGTGATGAACATTATCACTATGCATCTGCTTTTATAAAGTCGATGCGAGGGTCAGACCCAGACGCTGCATTATATTGGATGAATGCGATGTTAAATGGGGGAGATGATCCTAATTTTATATTCAGACGCCTCCTAATTTTTGCTAGTGAAGATGTGGGTATTGGCGAACCAAATGCATTATCAATCGTGAATTCATGCCATGAAGCATTCTTAAAAACGGGTATGCCTGAAGGGATGTATTTTTTATCTCATGCCTGTATATATCTAGCACTTTGTCCGAAGAGTAATAGCACAAAAGCAATATTCGAAGCTCGTTCTGAAATAGAGAATTATGGAGTTCAGGAAGTGCCGGCCTATCTAAAGGATAAAACAGCAAACAAAGTATCGGCACGATATTTAGGCGTTGAAAATGCTTCTAAAGACTATAAGTATCCACACGCTTATCCGGGAAATTGGGTGGAGCAGAAATACCTTCCACATAAAATAGATCATAAGAAATTTTATGAAGCAGGGGTAGAGGGGAGGGAAGGTCTACTTATAAAAAGGCTCAACGAGCTAAAGAAAAGAAGTACCTAAACGGCGATTAATCTGGAGAATGATATACTTTAGGAAGAGAAATATAGAAGGTAGATCCTTTCCCAACTTCACTTTCTACCCATATTTTACCGTTATGTAACTGCACAAGTTCATGACATAAGCCAAGTCCAATTCCTGTTCCCTGCTCTTCATTAGTTCCTCGGGTACTTTGGAAATTATCGTTGGAAAAGAGAAGCTCTTTTTGAGCAGGTTTTATACCAACGCCTGTATCTGAGACACTTACCACCACTTCATGTTCATGATTGTGGCCTTCTATAACAATTAATCCGCCTGCTGGGGTAAACTTTAACGCGTTAGATATTAGGTTGCGTAATATGGTAAGCAGTCCTTTGGCATCTGCTTGTATCTGAATGTTAGTATTCTTTTTCCGAATATGAATCTCTTTGCTCTTTTTATGTTCACTAAGCAAATCTATCGATTCATTAACGTATCGATCTAAATCTAATACACTAACGTTGATTTCTAATTTGCCCGATTGCGTGGTAGCCCATTCTAAAAGGTTTGATAATAGGTTACTTGTACGAGTTGTGGTTTGAGAAATAAGTGAAGAGTATTCTTCAACTTGATCGAGTTCTCGTCGTTTAGCAGCTGTTTTTATCATTTCGCTTAAGCCTGAAATACCCATAAATGGTGATTGTAAATCGTGCGCAATGATTGAGAATAATTTGTCTTTAGTTGATACTAAAGCGGAGAGTTCATCACTCTGCTGGTTAAGGAGCTGGTTATTCTTCTTGAGTTCAGTGATAAGTGAATCGCGAGCTTCGTAACTCTGGTCTAGGGTTTTTAAAAGAAAAAATATTACATATACATACCCTGTAAATACACAGATTAACGTGATTGCACTCTCTCTTAAAAAAGGATCATTTGATAAAAATATTACTGAAGTAAATTGAATCAGGTAAAATATTAAACAGGTTGCAAATACAGGCTTGCTAATAATGAGGCCGAGAATTGGTAAAATCACCCAAAATATGAGTGAATTCCTCATATAAAAGGCTGCAAAATTTGTGTGGGTAAGCTCTAAGTAAGGAGCTACCATCAAATTGACCATCAATATGATGATGAAAGAAGAAAGAGCTACTTCAATGCTTGGTTTTTTGATCCAAAAATATAAAAGTGAAATTATTGTGAGACTTGTAGTAAAGTAATTTAAATAGACCGTGCCATCGCTCATGTAAAAAAAGACGGTATCAGATATGTATCCAATAATCGCAACAATTCCTATGAACGACACTACCCTCGGATCTTTTATGAAAAGATGTGTCATCACTTGTACACTACTTTAGCTATCTTAAAACTCTCTACTACTAGTTGTATAAAACCTAAACTATTATCGGCTTTATAATCGATAATTAAGGCTTAAATTGGTAGTACAATGTAAATTTTATTATACAATGCGAAATAGGAATTATTTTCGGTAGGAAATGTTCCGTGTATTTAAAAAGAAAGAATGAATTTAAAGATCATCAGTGCGACGGATAGGCCTAGTTCTTGGGCTTTACGAATTTCAAAATATGTGTCCAAATTATATACCAATGAAGGAGTGAACGCTGGAGTTGTTTCATTGGAAGACTTCCCTTTAATGGATGCCGTTGGCGGGAAGTACGGCAAGGAAAGTGATCGCATTAAATCTTTTAGAGAACCTGTGCTTAATGCAGATGGTTTAGTGTTTGTTATTCCAGAATATAATGGAAGCTTTCCGGGGATTTTAAAACTATTTATCGATTATCTGCCTTTTCCTGAAGCCTTTCAAAAAATGCCTATGGCTTTTATCGGTGAAGCATCCGGAGCCTTCGGTGCATTGCGAGCTGTTGAGCAATTTCAGATGGTAGCAAACTATAGAAATGCGCTTCAATTTCCTGAACGCGTTTTTATACCTAGGGTGAGCAAAGAGTTTGATCCTGATACTGGACTCAAGGATGATTTCAAGCAAAATTTACTTGAGTCGCAAGTATCAGAGTTTATCAAATTTGTAGCAGCTAATACAGAATCTTAGCTGGTTTTGAGCATATACCCAACGCCATGCAGGGTAATGAGATAGCGAGGATCGTCGGGGTGTACTTCAATTTTAGCACGAAGCTTTGAAATGTGTACATCAACGGTTCTCGTATTCGTGCTATATTCATAGCGCCATACTTTTTCGAGGAGCTCATCACGCGATACAGGACTGTTGGCATTCGAAAGTAAGTATCGAATCAGCTCAACTTCACGAGCAGTCAGTTCAACAACTTTGTCGCCTGGGTGATATGCTTCGTTTTCAGATAAATCAATTTTTACTTCCCCTAACTTCAAGATGTCTACTACATCTGTGTTAGAATAAGTACCAGAACGTCGTAAACGAGCCTTAATTCGGGCTAGTAGTTCCTTCACACCAAACGGCTTTGTAAGATAGTCATCCGCACCTAATTCAAGACCTTTTACCTTGTCTGTTTCCTGGTCTTTGGCGGTTAACATGATGATGGGGAAAGTAAACTTTAGCTCTCTGATCTCTTTACAGATATCATAGCCGCTTTTACCTGGTAGCATGATGTCGAGAATCATGAGGTCTGGGCGGTGTTCTTTCACAAGATCCACAGCGCCTTCACCTTCTTCACTAACTATAACTTCAAACCCTTCACTTTCTAGGGTATCCTGAAGTGTGAAAATTAAGCTAGGCTCATCTTCAACAACTAGGATTTTATTTTTCTTATCACTCATGAAATGCTGTCCTTAAAATTTATGACGCTGATTATACCATTTTTTCCAAGCATTTTACAATTTCTCAGTCTTTTATCTTGGGAAATGCAATCTTGAAAATAGTACCCTTTCCATATTCACTTGATACCGAAATACGCCCTTTATTTAATTCTATGAGGCTTTTTACGATGCTAAGTCCTAAACCATGGCCTTTTGTTTTAGCCACTAAGGTTTCTTCAACTCGGTAAAATTTCTTAAAAATATTCTTAAGCTCTTTTTTCTGTATCCCAACTCCATGATCCTCGATCTCAATAATGATGTGAGTTGTATCCGCAAAGATTCTATAAAGAATCACTTTTTCGTTGTTGCTATACTTAATTGCATTCTCAGTTAAATTGCTTAAAACTGTCTCGATGCTATCGCTGTCTACAAGCACTGAATAGTCTACATTAGACTCGTGTCGGTATTCAATTTCAAACCCAGCTTCCTCGATATATTCTCTATTCTCATTTAAATACTTTTCAACCAATTGCTTCATGTTATGGGGCACTAAGTTCATGGCATTCTGCCCAGCATCGTACTTAGCCACATCAAGAAGTTTTTCGATCATTTTTCGAAGTCGAACAGATTCATCATAAATATGCGATCCATACCTTTTTAGGCGCTTAGGTTCTGTTACTCTACCATCTGCAATATTCTCTCCAGCGGCCTGCATTACAGCTAGTGGAGTTTTTAATTCATGGGTTACATTAGCTAGGAAACCCGCCTGCCTTTGGGATAAGGCGCGTTCTTTTTGAGCCGTATAAAACATGAATAACAATGATCCCATCAAAAAGAGAACTGCAGTTCCTAACACAATGATATTTTTCAAGAATGTTTCTTGATATGCGGAAGAAATCGGAGGGTTAATGAAGGCTATTTTAATATTCCAGTCACCAAAAAATCGTGGAAATCGAACGCGTTGATCAATTAGGTCTACATCAAAAGGAACCGAAGGGTCGCTACTAGCAAGTACGATATCTCTTTTATGATCATGAAGCCAAACAACCGTGCCACTTGTATTACTGGGCTCAAAGTAATTCTTAATGAGTGGAGCAATTAAGCTCTCCACTATCATGTCTTGGTTTAAGATGAAGGTGAAATAACCAACCACACGGTTTTCAGCTAAGTTGATTAACCCGATGTTCATACTTCGGTGTGCGTCAAACTCAATCATCGCTCTCCAACGTAAATCAAAGTTGTTTACTTGAATACGCGTGGTAGATCGAATTAGCCCAACGCCATCACATAATAAAGTGCTGTAATTATTGGTAGGTTGGATGCGTCTACGTTCTTTATTGTAGTAAAAGATGCTCTCATCACTAATGCATGGGTCCTTATCAACTGGGGTGTAATAAATCGAGTTGATATATGGATTGTTGGATAAATCGGCTAGAATGCTAATAAGTGTTTCCGGAGAGCGATTGCCTTGCTCAAGAGTAGCTTCTAGATCATCATTAATATTTAAAAGCTTATTAAACGGTGTATAAATTTCATCACGGACAATCAGCGTTATGTCTTCGGATTTTTTGAGCTGCCTTTCATTTTCGCTTTCCGTTACACGATTACGAATATCGTAGAGGCTAAATACATTCATTCCTGTAAGTGCAATAATGGCGCCTAATCCTACCATTAAGAGCAACCAGCGAAGAAATCGATTTCGTGCTAAAGTGTTTTTCGTTTTAAGAATTCTCATCATAGTAAAATATAAGAATCCTTAATCTCATCAATTCGATTTAAGTAAAAATAAGTGAACAAATGGTGACACTTATTGAAAGGAAGGGAGAGCTTATTTGGATAGTTTCTCGAAGTTTTTTTCGATGGACTTCCTTAGTACATCGAATTCAATCGGCTTTACTAAATAATCAAGGTAATTGGTTTCTTTGGCGCGCTCAACATGGTACGGATCTGAGTTACCCGTAATGTAGATTACCGGTACATCTGAGAATTTGCGGATTTCTAACATAGCAGAAATACCATCCATATCGCCTTCCAGTGAGATATCCATTAATATAAGATCAGGATTGATTCGTTTGGCGACTTCTATTGCTGTTTTACCATACACTAGTTCGCCTTCTGCTCCATACCCCAATTTCTCTAAGTAACTCTCGTAAAGTAGGTTAAGGATTAAGTCATCCTCAACAATCATTACGGTTTTCTGCTTTCTGTCCATAATAGAATTATTTTTCTAACCACCAAGACCACATGATAAGGTGAAACGATGATAAAGAAAATTGGAAACATTAAAAATCGAATTTAATCAAACTTAATTAACAAAATGCATTCTAATAATGAAAATGTATCCTTTTGTTAGAGTTGTTCGAGAAGAAATAGATTGGGAAGCGAGGATTTAATTTTTAGCAATAAGACTATGGAATGGCCTTTTGTGACTTTTTTACATTTTGATAAACATCTCTCTAATGATTGCGATTTTAGTAAGGTAGATTGGTTAAAATCAATGCATTAAGATTGGGATGGTTGTAATGATAACGCTGTTAAGTAGCTACAATGCAGTAACTTAAAGGAATTATAATGTTTTAAGTCCATTGATAATCGCCAATAAAGTGTTATTCTCTCGACTTAGGCAATGATCTATTGGGTTAGGGTTACGACATTATGGTTCGAAATAGGGAAATAAAGAAGCCGGGGAATTCATTTAAGCGGCTAAATGTGGACAAAAGGATGATGAGTATTCTCGTCGTTTTTGTGGTTCTTGGGATTTTTATGCTTGCCTCCATCGTAGTTACTACTAACTCATTATCGGCGCTGAGAGGCTTTGCTTCCTTTCAAACAGTATGGACCAGTGCTCGTAAAGAAGCTGCTTTTCAACTAGTGAACTACCTCAAAACTAAAGATGAGCAGTATAAAACTAAGTTCGATAGTTCATTACAGGTCATAAAAAAAGCAGAACATATTCGGCATGAGCTTTTAAAAGACGACACTGATAGAGACACGGTTCGTACTATGTTTTTAGAAACATACACCATTCCTTTTGATGTGGATCGTATGATTACCACTTTCGAGAATTTTCATGATTTCCCGGATTTCAAAGAGTCGATAGCAATCTGGGATACTTCAGATCGGTTGATCAAAGACCTTGAGCTCATTTCAGCAACTGCAGATAGTATGTTTTTGCATGGGAGCCCATCTGAAGCTGAAATTGAAGATATGATCAAGCAGGCGGTTTCATTAGATGCAGAACTTACAGGAATGCAATTTCGGTTATCTAGGTCGCTAGCCTCAGGTACTCAGTTTCTGAATTTTATCATTTATGTGGTTACTGTAACGCTTGCAGTTATTCTTATTGTTACTGGCGGAGCACTATTATTCCGATTCATGAGTAGTTTAGGGAAATGGAAACGAGAGATTGAATTTAGTGAGCAACAGTTTAGATCCCTGTTCGATCACAACCCAAATGCGGTTTTCTCTGTATCTATGGAAGGTAAAATTATGGATGCCAATGCTGCCCTAGAGAAAACACTTGGTTATTCATTAGAGGTCATAAAACGAGCAAATGTGGCACAGTTCATTAAGAAGTCGGAATTAGATAAAGTATTGACCTATTTCGAACTTACTGTAAAGGGAGAGCCACAAACTTATGAAACGGTGGTGTTGCACCATAACCACAATGAGGTCTTTGTAGAAGTAACTACCGTGCCTATTATAATTGATGGAGTGATGCAGGGTGTGTACGGAATTGTACACGACATTACAGAACGAAAGCTTTCTGATAAGGTAATTAAGGATCAGCTTGTAGAAAAAACGCATCTGTTAAGTGAAATCCATGATCGCGTTAAAAACAACCTAGCTCTTGTAAGTACATTAATTCAGCTTCAACATAATGCACTCGAGCATCCAGAATTAGACCTCCATTACCAAAATACGTTATCTCGAATTCGATCTATGGCTCTGATTCATGAGCAGCTATACCATAACGAGAATTTTTCGAGCATTAAAATTAATGACTATATAAAAACGCTTACGGATAGTTTGATTAAGAAATATCAGATCAATCCAAGTGAGTTAGAGTTAAATATTGAAGTGGAAGAGGTAGTACTAGGTATCCGCCAAGCAATTCCAACAGGGCTATTGTTAAATGAGTTGCTCACCAATGCTTTTAAGCATGGACTAAAGGACGGAAAAGGAGCTATTGGTATTTCTCTAAAGCAACAAGATGGGCACATCCTCTTACAGGTGGTAGATCATGGAGTAGGCTTGCCCGTGAATTATGATTTTAAAAAACCTAAAACACTTGGTCTTCGCCTGGTGAGCGTATTGATCAAACAGCTACAAGCTGATATGGTAGTGGCGAATAGTAAAGGAGTTGATTACAACATTCATTACAAGATTCAGGATATAAAAACTCAACGCTTCATTCAAAAGCCAAAGCTTGCACTCAACTGAGCTAATAGAGATTAAGTATTAGCGGATGTATTGTAATTGATTTTGCCATTCGGCATTCCCAACTCATAACTGCCCCTAATTGATGTTTTAAGTCTATGACTTGCATTAAGAGTTAAGTTCTATAGATTTACCGAGTGCCTTTCAAAAAATATAACTACGTAAGTGATGGAAGTCTGGAGACTTCCTAATCTATGCCTTTTAAGTTGCAAACTTAAAAGATCATTGGATTATTAAATGATGATAAAGATGAAAAAGAATAGGCCAAGAATCTTAATAGGCGTTATAGTTATAGCTATAATGCCTGTTTTTCTTATTTACATGTTAAAACCAAATTACGTTGAGTTTGAAACAACGGAAGTAAAGCCCGAATATGGAGAGAGTATAGGGTTACAAATTCAAGGACTTGAGAGAGTGCATAATAGCTTAGATTCTCTCGGTCTTGAATTAGTAGATACTAATTTTGACTCTTGGGAAAATAGGTTAGTTAAGAACAAGAAGACTTTACTCAATAGTCCTTATCCGATTTTTCCTAATTTTGAAGATGGGGACTTCTTTGTATTTACAACTGGTCTAGATTCATTTGACTGGGGGGGGGATTAAATACTTTGTATTACCACGATATACACGAATAGTTGTATTGGATATAAAAGATGATTTCCGAATTGTTTATGATGAAAAATTCAAGCAAAATATTGGCAAAGTTTTTGTCGAAGGGAATAATTTAGTTTTTCTGTATTGAAGCCCTGAATCTCCCTCAGCTGGTAAACTCAAATTCAAATAAATGAATTGGACGAGTTATGCTTGATAGGTATTAACTATAACTTATTAGTTAGGCTTAGAAATTCGAGAATTATTTCTTTTTGTAAGCCTTCTGCACTTTCTTATCCCCCAAATATGTTTTAAGTCTGTGACTCAAAACTAGCAGTATCGCAAGTCTATGACTTGCATTAAGAGCTAAATTCTATAGATTTAGCGAGTGCCTTTCAAAATTCATAACTACGTAAGTGATGGAAGTCTGGAGACTTCCTAATCTATGCCTTTTAAGTTGTAAACTTAAAAGATCGTCGGGAATTCAAATTTGGCTAACATAGATGGAATAGATGTTTACAGTTACCACTTAAGGCCTTCGTATGAAGGTGGAATGAGAGGACATAGCGTAAATACATATCTAGATTATTTAGTTGATTATTTTAGAAGTCTTGGTATTAACGTTACAGTCAGGGAGTGATAATTATGATTGGTATTCATGTAAGAAATATATTTTTGATAATGCTTTCAGGCTTAATAAGTTTGGGTATTTCGTTTGCTCGGGACTTAGATGCTCTTGGATTAGGGGCTCTATATTATCTTTATATGCCAGTATTAATATGTTTAGGAACAATCTTTATTTACTTAATTGGTGTAACGTCCACGAAAGAAAAACTGAAATTATTATTAATTGGCTGTACGACTATAAATATAATTGCAGGCTTAGTTCTTAGATTCACAACCTTTTAATTTTTAACTATTACGAACGATAAATCCAAATTCAAAGCCCTGGCAATCTGTCGGTGCTTTTTTTGGTGCTACTGAATGGCTTTAAGCTTGGTACCAAAGATGTTTTAAGTCTGTGACTTAAAACAGTATGTACTGCAAGTCTGTGACTTGCATTAAGAGTTAAATTCTATAGATTTAGCGTATGCCTTTCATAATTCATAACCGCGCAAGTGATGGAAGTCTTGAGACTTCCTAGCCTAGCCCTTTTAAGTTGCAAACTTAAAAGATCGTCGGAGAAGAGATTGTCGCGGTTGGCTCAGTATTCCAAGTTTGAACCTTACAAAGTCAAAGGGTACTAAAAACAAAAAAGCCTTGTAAAACAGAAGTTCTACAAGGCTTTGTACCGCAGGCCGGACTCGAACCGGCACTCGAATACTATTCGAATTGGATTTTAAGTCCAACGTGTCTACCAATTCCACCACTGCGGCATTGTGTTGGTGACAAGGCGCCAAATATACAACTTTAAATTGCACTAGTTCAACGATGAATTAAAGAAATTTCGCCTTGTTTCAAGATGTGGGTTTTGTAAATTTCAACTTCATCAAAAGAAACGCGATATATTATGCTTAAACGACTTTTTACCTTATTTGCCCTCGTACTTTTTACAAGCCCAGTATTTGCTCAATTTGAAATTGGAGCTTCCTATGAATTACGAGATGAAGATCCACAAAGCGGACTGGGACTGCGTGTAGAGTCTGGAATTTTAAACAGTGTGCCGTTAATTAACTTTGGCCTCCGTGCGCATTTCAGTTATTTCAGTGACGAAAACACGGTGAACAGAGATACCTTTAGTTACGATCGTGATATTCAGAACTATGATTATGGCGTTGCACTTACCGCTGGTATGGGCGTTGGACTGGTAGAACCTTATGTTGGTTTAGGCCTAGGTTCAGAAACAGTGGATTTAAAAACCAGTGATTTTCAAGGAGCAGGTCAACGTCCACAAAATGATCGTGAGTCGAATATCTACTGGAATACATTTGCAGGTGCGAAGGTGACCATTATTCCGCTAGTAAAACCCTTTGTTGAATACCGATTTACAGGGCGCGATTTAGAGATGCCCGACTTAGAAGATAAAACAGGTCGAATTATGTTTGGCGTGGTGTTGAGTCTCTAATTTGAATGAATTTCATATAGCGGTTGTGTTTAAACATGACCGCTTTTTTTATATCTCTCTAATAAAGTGGCATTCTTTTAGAAATACACTTAATTGTAAGTATAGTTAAACGATAACACTCCATAGTGAATGAGTAAAGTTCAAGAAATACATAGAAACGAATTAGCCGAGTACAAACTCAAAAAGGCTCAGAAAGAAGATCTGAAGCAGCTGCTAGAGGTATGTGAGCAATATATTGGAGACGTTAATCGGGAACAGATAGAGAAAGCATTCAAGCTTTGCTATATGTCGCATCAAGGTATGACGCGCGCATCAGGTGAGCCTTATTACTATCACCCTGTTGAAGTGGCGAAGATTGTAGCCAAAGAAATTAACATTGATGATGTATCGGTGATAGCAGCACTCTTGCATGATACTGTGGAAGACACTCCCGTTACTATCGAAGATATTGAGTACTGGTTTGGTGAAGAAGTGGCCATTATTATTAATGGGGTAACGAAGATAGAAGGCGTTTTTAAAAGCCGAGATAGCAAGCAAGCTGAAGCTTTTATGAAACTGTTGCTTTCTATGGCGGAAGATATTCGCGTGGTGCTTATAAAATTCGCTGATCGACTTCATAATATGCGGACCATCAATCACCTGAAGCGAGAAAAGCAGCTAAAGATTGCGAACGAAACAAAGCAACTATATGCTCCACTTGCTCATCGGTTTGGTCTATTCCGTATCAAAAATGAGTTAGAAGATCTCTGTTTTAAAGCCATCGACCCAACTTCATATAAGTTTGTTGCTCGGAAACTTCGTGAGAAAAAAGAATCGAGAGAAGAATTCGTTCTTGAATTCATGACACCGGTTCAAAAGGAATTAGAAGAGCTGGGATACAACTTCGAAATTAAAGGAAGGCCAAAGCATATTTATTCTATTTATAAGAAGATGCAGCGGCAACAAAAACCATTTGAAGAGATATATGACCTCTTTGCCATTCGCGTAATTTTAGAAGATCCGCACACTAAGGAAGATTGCTGGAGAGTATATTCCATATTCACAGATTGGTATACCCCAATCCCAGAACGCTTCAGAGATTTTATATCGGTTCCAAAGGCGAACGGTTATCAGTCGCTCCATACAACGGTGATTACCAATAGAGGGAAAAAAGTTGAAGTTCAAATTCGAACTCGGAAGATGGATGATATTGCCGAGAAAGGACTTGCAGCACATTGGAAGTACAAAGAAGGCGAGCAGCAAGGCTCGGAAAGCTTAGACCGTTTTGTGAATTGGGTTCGAGATGTATTGGATAATCCACGCCCAGATGCGGCCACCGATTTCGTGAAAGATTTTCAACTCAATCTATATCAAGATGAGTTGTATGTGTTCACCCCAAAAGGTGAGTTAATTACCTTGCCACATAATGCAACGGCTATAGATTTTGCCTTCGATATACATAGCGAAGTGGGTGAAAGGGCCATGGCGGCGAAAGTAAATGGTAAGCTAGTGCCCTTGCGCCAAAAGCTGAATAATGGTGATCAGGTTGAAATCATCACAGGTAACAAGATTAATCTAAATGTAGATTGGATTGATGATGTGGTTACTCATAAGGCGAAGTCTAGAATTCGTCAGTATATCAAGCAGAAGCAAAGGGCGGTAGCTGAGGAAGGACGTGAGCTGTGGATTAAAAGAGCAGAGCGTGGCAAAGTTGAGATTTCAGATCAAGAGCTTACAAAATTCGCTAAGATGTTTGATTATGAAACAACTCAGGGTCTCTTTTTTGATATAGGCACAGGAGGTTTTGATGTAAACAAACTCTTTCGTGAGGTTAAGAAGTACAAGAGCACGGGTCGTATTGAAGAAGAAGCGGCGGATGCCTCTGAAAGTGGAGGGAAGTCGGAGGAAGAAATTCAAGAAGATTACATCAACGCAGCTAGAGCGGTTGGTGATGGGAAGTCGCTAATTATAAATGGCGAGTTGAGTAATGTGAAGTATTCCTATGCACATTGTTGCAACCCAATTCCTGGTGATGATGTAATTGGTTTTATAAGTAGAACTGGTGATATCAAGATTCATCGAGCAATGTGTAATAATGCTCTTCATTTATTAGATACGGAAGGCGAGCGTATAGTAGATGTGAGCTGGGCTAAGAATATTGAGAATCACTTCTTAGGCGCTATTAAAGTGATTGGTGAAGACCGTGTGGGAATGATCAATGATATCACTGACGTACTCTCAAAGTCGCTAAGTACGAACATGAAAAGTTTAAATGTGAGTAGTGATAGTGGCATGTTTGAAGGTATTATCTCCTTGTATGTTCAAGGCTTACCACATCTGAAAAAAATTATGAAACGATTAGAGCGAGTTGAAGGTGTAAAAAGTGTTCTTAGGTACGAATAACTATAGCATTATTAATTTTTAGGAATGCATGGTTGTAACTATATTACACCAATGATTAGGATTCGCTTTAGGTTAGAGCTTAAGGAGCAAATAAAAAAATACATACATTTGCGAAATAATAATCAGGAAGGACCGTGTGAGAAAATCTCACACATAATTAAATACTATATACTACTATGATGACATATACCAAACGTGACGTGGTACGACGCGTGGCAGAGGCTATGGACGAGCCAATGATTAAAGTAGAACCATGGGTAGATTCAGTAATAGACTCATTAAGAAGTATTATGCTATCCGCAGATACTGAGTGTAGAATCGAAATCCGTGACTTTGGGGTGCTTGAGGTTAAAGAAACTAAAGCTAAGCCTAAGGCTAGAAACCCAAAAACGAATGAAGTAATCTACGTGCCGGCACATCGTAAAACTCACTTCAAACCAAGTAAATTGCTTAAGGAATTCTTGCGTCAACCTCTAGAAGACGTAAAGAAGAAATAATCTGTGCAAAACTATGCACGTTTAATCGGTATTGATGTAGGCCTCAAGCGAGTGGGCCTTGCTCAAACTGATTTACTTAAAACTATAGCCTCTCCAGTAGGGACTTATTCGCCTAGCGATGTATTTGAAGAAGTAGATCGCATAGTCGAAGGGTCTCCTGTTGAGGCTTTTATTATAGGATGGCCTTTAACCCCCAATGGCGATGAAGGACCAGCTACTAAAATGGTTCAACGCTTTATAGCTAAACTAGAAAAAGCACATCCTAACATTCCTATCATCAAAGTGGACGAACGCTATACCTCAAACAAAGCCAAAGATTTGATGTTGGAAATTGGCGTGCCAAAAAAGAAACGAAGGCAGAAAGAACGTGTGGATAGAATTGCTGCAGCCCTTATCTTACAGCGATATTTAGATGAACATCAATGAAAGAACTCCATGCCCATTTTACCCATTGTAACTTATAATGATCCTGTTTTAAGAGAACCTACTGAACGTGTAACAGCAGTATCTGCATCTATCGAAAAATTGATAGATGATATGTTAGATACTATGTACAATTCTGATGGAGTAGGACTAGCGGCTCCTCAAGTGGGTGTTTCACTAAAACTTTTTGTGATGGATGGTGACCCCGTTTTAGAAGAAGATGAAGAGACATACGGGCCATTAGTATTTATAAATCCTGAGATTATCGAAAAAAAAGGAAGTAATGTGGCCATGGATGAAGGCTGCTTAAGTATACCTGACATCCGAGAAAAAGTATTTAGGCCTGATACCATCGTAATTAAGTACAAAGACCGAAATTTCGAGGAGCAGATTCAGGAGTTTGATGGTTGGATGTCTAGAATTATCCAACATGAGTATGATCATCTAAACGGTGTTCTATTTATTGATTACCTCAGTGCATTTAAAAAGCGCATGATAAAGGGTGAGTTACAGGCAATAGATCAAGGAGATATAGAACCGAGCTATCCCATAGTTCCAAAAACAGAGGGCTAAAATGAATATCGTTTTCATGGGATCGCCCGATTTTGCTATTCCAAGTCTGGAGAAGCTACATCATTCTCATCATACCATAAAAGCGGTGGTGAGTAATGTAGATAAACGTAGAGGAAGAGGTAAAGAAACGGCTCCAACCCCTGTTAAAGCTAAAGCACTTGAATTAGGGCTAGATGTGATTGAAGTTGAAGACCTCAAGTCGACTTCATTTGAGGAACAGCTAAAAGTTTGTGAAGCTGACTTGTTTGTAGTAGTGGCTTTTAGAGTGCTTCCAACAAATATCTTAGAGATCCCAAGAATCGGTAGTGTAAATTTACACGCTTCCCTATTACCGAAATATAGAGGGGCTGCTCCCATACATTGGGCGGTAATGAATGGAGAAACAGAAACAGGATGTACGATTTTCTTTCTAGATGAAAGAGTGGATACGGGAAATATCATCATTCAACGTACTCTAAGCATTTCAGAAGATGAGACAACAGGTGAGGTTTACGAGCGATTAATGAATGAGGGCAGCGATGAGCTTCTTCACGCAGTAAATTTAATTGAAAAGGGAGCGTATGAATTGCAATCTCAAGACGACTCACTTGCTACCCCAGCCCCTAAGTTGTTTAATGATAACACACGTATAGTATTTGAAAAATCTGCTAAAGAAGTTCATAATTTTATTCGTGGATTAAACCCCTTTCCTTCAGCGTGGACCACTTTAGACGATAAAAAAGTGAAGATTCACCGCACCAAACTGTTTCCAGAAATATCGGTTAAGCCAAGTACATTGAAGGAACATGATGGACGACTACTAGTTGGTACGGGAAGTCATGCACTTGAAGTATTAGAGATTCAGCTACCGGGTAAGAGAAAAATGACGGGCGTTGAATATCTGAACGGATATGGTGCAAATGGTGCTTTTGTATAAGTAGCTGAAAAGTTGTCAAAGATTTAATTTGAGAAATTTGGCGCGTTTTTTATCATCACGCAAAATAAATGAATAGGTATTTACATGGATCAACCAGCTTTAATTTTAGCGGCGAAATCAGGAGATGTCCAAGAAGTAAAAAACCTTCTGGGCAAAAAAGTAGATGTGAATGAGACTAACAGAAGTGGAGCCACTGCGCTCATCACCGCTTCTGAGAAAAACCATTTTGAAATCGTGAAGCTTCTTGTTGAAGCGGGTGCAGATACTGAAATGGAAACTAAAATGGGTGGTACGGCACTGAATAAAGCCGCAGAGAACGGTAATATTGAGATGATGCAGTATTTGCTTGATAAAGGTACTGCTATCGGTGATCTCGCATTGATTGTAGCGGCGCGTTCAGGGAATGTAGAATCGGTTGAGTTCTTAATTGAGAAAGGAGCAAATGTAGATGCACAACAACGTTGGGGGCATACGGCATTGATGCTTGCTGCAAAAAATGGACATCACGAAGTGGTAAAGTTGCTTATAACATCTGGAGCTGATGTTAAGCTTCGTGATAAAAATGGTGATACTGCCATGATGATTGCTTTAGAAAACGAGCAAGATGATGTAGCATTACTACTAAGACGAGCTGGCGCGATTGCAGAAGTTAAACCACCAAAAGAAAAGAAACCTCAAGTAGTTGAGGAAGATGATGACGACGATGAGTTGGAAGATACCCCTGATGTTGATGATCTAGTATCAGAAGACGATGGCCCAGATGAAGTTGAACTGGATTAAGCGCTTTTATTCTTATCAAAAAAACTTCAGAAGCTCTCAAAATATTGAGGGCTTTTTTATGAATTGAAGTGTCATATTTCGAGGTATAATGGGCTTTATAAGACGTTGAAATATGCTTGTTCATACACATTGAAAATGGGAATAAGTAGTGGTAATTTTAGGGCCTCACAAATATTAATTGCGTTGAGTTTACCATGTTGGCAAAATCAACCAATCACTTTTTAAATACAGGTTCTAACATGTCTAAAATTAAAGTCGGAATTAACGGATTTGGTCGCATCGGACGAATGGTTGCTCGTTCTATCCTTTCGCGATACAGCGATAAAATCGACATCGTAGGTGTAAACGATCTTACGGATACTAAAACACTTGCTCATCTCTTTAAGTACGATTCATCTCAAGGTACTTTTGATGGTACTGTTTCTGTGGATGGAGATACTATTACTTTAAACGATATGAGTTTTAAAGTTACTGCTGAGAGAGACCCTGCGAACCTGAACTGGGGTGATTTAGGCGTTGATGTTGTAGTTGAATCAACAGGATTTTTTGTAGACAAAGAAAGTGCTAGCAAGCACATTGAAGCTGGAGCCAAAAAGGTAATTATTTCTGCACCAGGTAAAGGTGGTGTTAAAACAGTTGTTCTTGGTGTAAACGAAGAAGTGATTGATGCCGAAACTGAAATTTATTCGAATGCTAGTTGTACTACCAACTGCTTGGCGCCAATGGTGAAAGTATTAGATGATGCTTTTGGTGTTAAGAAAGGCTTTATGACTACGGTTCATGCTTACACAGGTGACCAGCGCATCCTAGATGCTCCTCATAAAGATCTAAGAAGAGCAAGAGCTGCAGCAATCAATATTATTCCTACTTCAACAGGTGCTGCTAAGGCCGTAGGCTTAGTACTTCCTCACTTAGATGGAAAGCTTGATGGTGGCGCTGTACGTGTTCCAACGCCTACAGGTTCGTTAACTGATTTTGTTTGTGAAGTAAACAAAGAAACTACTGCTGAAGAAGTAAATGCTGCTTTCAAAGCTGCTGCTGAAGGCGCTTACAAAGGTATTATTGAGTACACAGAAGATCCTATTGTATCAATGGATATTGTTGGAAATACTCATTCAAATATCTTCGATAGTCAGCTTACTAAAGTTGACGGTACCTTAGTGAAAGTTATCGGTTGGTACGATAACGAAGCAGGCTACTCGATGAGAACTGCGGATTTAATCACTCGTATCTAATAAGCAGTTAGCTTTAGTTAGAGAATTTAAAGCCCTATCAATTGTTGGTAGGGCTTTTTTTATTACAAATTTCAGCATTTAATTGTATCAAAAATCAATATCATTGCGCATCCATTAAGTTAAATCTATTATGAAAAAAGTCTTTTTATTATTGAGTGTTGTAGCCCTTTATATGGCTTGCGCTCCATCAGAACCAACCACACTAAATACCAATCAACTAGTTGAAGACCTGAAAGTGATTTCATCGGATGAGATGGAAGGTCGCCGCACAGGAACTCCTGGGAATGAAAAAGCTAGAAATTATTTAGTTGAACGTTTTACCGCTGTAGGAGCAACTCCTTTTCAAGGTAGTTATACGCACGAATTCACATTCACTAATCGTCGTACTCAAGAAGAGATGACAGGTGTAAATGTAATTGTTGAAGTAGAGGGGATGAGTGATTCTGTAATTGTAATTACGGCTCATTACGACCATTTAGGAAAGCGCGACTCTCTTATTTTTAATGGGGCAGATGATGACGCTTCTGGTACGGCCGCACTCATTACATTAGCTGAGTATTTTGTGAAAGAGAAACCAAATCATACCCTCGTATTCGCAGCATTTGATGCGGAAGAAATGGGGCTTCAAGGAGCAAGAGCTTTTGTGGAAGATTCTGTATTCCTAGATAAAGTAGTACTGAATATTAACATGGACATGATTAGCAATAACGACAAAAATGAGTTGTATGCTGCCGGTACTTATCACTATCCAGCTACGAAGCCAGTATTAGAGTCTATCGAAACAGGTGATATTAATTTACTTTTTGGCCATGATACACCTGACCTAGGTTATAACGATTGGACGAATTCCTCCGATCATGGTGCATTTCATGCAAAAGGAGTTCCATTTGTTTACTTCGGTGTAGAAGATCACCCGTACTACCATAAAGACACTGATGAATTTGAAGTAGTGCCTATAGAGTTTTATAAAAAGTCGGTTCAGGTTATTCTGAATGCAATTTTAGCTTTCGATGCCCAATAATAAGTAGGGTATCTAGAAAATAATAAAGGTGATTTCTTAGCTAATAAGAAATCACCTTTAATTATGTAAGGTATTCTAAAGTGGATTAGTAAAACTTACGTAAGTAGCTCGTACATTCTTTGCATTCCTTTCCATCTTTACGAGCCTCTTCTTCAGTTTCAAAACCTTGAGTGGAATGGGCTTCGATATCCCCATCTTTATTCACTCTTCTCCATCTCCATTCTTCTTTAACATCTTGGTATAACTCGCACTTAGCCATATATAAGTC
Source organism: Balneola vulgaris DSM 17893 (assembly GCF_000375465.1). NCBI lineage: Bacteria > Pseudomonadati > Balneolota > Balneolia > Balneolales > Balneolaceae > Balneola > Balneola vulgaris. Next base: position 98,282 of record NZ_AQXH01000003.1, on the reverse strand, counting down.
TTTGATTTATTGAATCTTATCAATCCACAACATACTAAATGCAGTACCGAAGGGCAAAAAAGGCCTTAAATAGACCTTTTTTAATTACTTAATCTCGTAGTCGTAACTAATTTCAGAGCCTTTCTCTAAGGCCTTAGAAACAGAACAGTATTTGGTGATTGAAAGCTCTAGTGCGCGTTCAACTTTTTTAGGATCCAGTTCACCCGATAACACAAAGTGCATGTGAATGGACTTATACTCGGAGTATCCAACTTCATTTTTTTGGCGATCTCCATCAACCTCAACGGTAAGGTCGGTAAGCTTCTGCTTTTGCTTTTCTAATATTGAAATAACATCGATAGCGCTACACCCACCGATTCCTGCTAATAGTAATTGCATAGGGCTCATACCACCCTCAAGGCCTCCAATTTTACGATCTCCATCAATGCGAATTACACCGCCTTCTTCATTATTTGCTTCCATGTGGAAGTCTTTTTGTAACCAGTTTACTGTAACGCTCATATCTTTGAATTCTTAATTAAAGGGTAGTTGAAGGTACTAACATTGGGAGAGTGAATAAAGCATTAGTACGGTGTGTATTCTGAACTTATTAGATTCTTATTTGGAATAAAGACAGCTTCTTATAAATTCAGAGAAAATTTAAAGGACATGCTGAAAAAATCATTATCTGTTTTTTTATTACTTACAGTGGTTAGCTGTTCCACTAAAAAGGAAGACATCATCCGTGTTTTCCCAAAACCTGATTATATACTATCCCAAGATCAGACCCACAACCGTTGGAGTAGCACTATTGAACCGGTACTAAGAGTTCCATCTGGTTCAGTAATAGAAGTTGAAACTGAAGAAGCATCAGATAAACAATTAGACATTAATTCGACGCTAGAAGATTTACAGAATCTAAGCTTCGATCCCATTCACCCACTTACAGGTCCTGTTTATGTAGAAGAAGCTAAACCGGGAGATGTGTTAAAGGTGACCTTACATCATATTGAAATGAAAGATTGGGGTTGGACAGCCATTGTGCCAGGATTCGGTTTTTTAGCGGAAGAATTTACGGATCCCTATTTAAAGACATTTAGGTTGGGACCGAATCGTGATTTTGCCTTTTTTAATGATGACATTCGGATTCCGTTGAAGCCTTTTCCGGGAGTGATGGGAGTGGCTCCAGCAACAACAGATTCACTTTCAACTATTCCTCCAAGGAAGAACGGTGGAAATATGGATGATCCCAATATGACGGCAGGTACGGTAGTATATTTCCCAGTACTAGTGGAAGGGGCTTTATTTTCAATCGGTGATACCCATGCCGCACAGGGTTTAGGCGAAGTATGTGGAACAGCTATTGAAGCACCTATGAAGATTATTTATGAGGTAGAGGTGATAAAAAATGGAAGAACCATTGAAGAGCCGCAATATGAAACAGATGAGTATTATGCAGTAACGGGGTTTGGTACCACCATAGATGAAGCGGCAAAGAAAGCTACAAGGTACATGATTGATTACTTAGTGGATGAAAAAGGGATGTCGCGCAATGATGCCTATGCTTTATGTTCGTTAGCTGGGGATTTAAAAATTGCTGAAGTAGTGGATGTACCCCACATGCTAGTTACAATGCATATGCCCAAAGATATTTTTGTGAATAGTAAATAAGCGGGCTCTAAAAAAGAGAATTTTTCTCTATAGTGACCACTTATTTAGTCGATAAGAGATTCAATTTTGCGAGTTAAATAGTCACAGAGAAAACAATAGAGATCGTATGTCAAAAAAAGTTACTCCCTTTATATCGGCAGATGAAAACCTGCCTCAAATTACATTTAAAGCAATAATATTGGGTTTTGTGCTTTCAGCAATTCTTGCTGGAGCCAATGCATATTTAGGATTAAAAGTAGGGATGACTGTTTCTGCTTCTATTCCTGCTGCAGTTATATCAATGGCTGTACTTAAGTTGTTCAAGAACTCCAATATACTGGAGAACAATATTGTTCAAACAGCGGCATCAGCGGGTGAGTCTTTAGCTGCCGGAGCTATATTCACATTACCGGCGTTAATTTTACTTCATTACTGGATGGACTTCCCATTCGTACAAACTGCGGCAATCTGTATGTTTGGAGGTATTCTTGGGGTGTTATTTACCATTCCCTTGCGACGAGCCTTAATTGTTGAAAGTGAGCTACAATTCCCAGAAGGGGTAGCTACGGGTGAAGTTCTAAAAGCTGGAACAGCAGGCGGAGAAGGTGTAAAAGCAATAGCCCAAGCGGGTATTGCTGCGGCACTTTTTAAATTAGGGCAAACAGGATTAAAGATTTTTGGTGGGTCGATAGGCGGCTCTGTTAAAGCTGGAAAATCAATATTTGGTTTAGGCGCTGATTTATCTGTGGCATTGTTAGCGGTAGGTTACATTGTTGGATTGAACATCGCAGTTCTGATTTTTGCTGGGGGTGTTATTTCTTGGTTAATCGGTATTCCTATCTATATGGCGGTTGCTGATCCTGCTGAAGTGGCTGGAATAGTTGGGGGTGCAACGGGCTACGATGCAGCACTTAGTATATGGAGCCAAAAAATTCGATACATCGGTGTTGGTGCCATGGTTGTTGGAGGGGTTTGGGCACTCGTCTCTCTAGCTAAACCACTTAGGGATGGCATTATCTCGAGTTTGAATGCGGTTAAAAAGCTCAAAGAAAAAGGAAGAGGTGCAATTCCTCGTACCGAACAGGATATGCCAATTACTGGCGTATTATGGGGTATCCTTAGTTTAGCGTTCCCCATATTCATTGTATTCATTTATGTAATTGATGTAGATCATTTAAATGTGGCAAGTAGTACATATTGGATGGCGATGGTATTCGGTGTGGTGTTCTCGTTAGTAGCTGGATTCTTGTTCTCTTCTGTAGCAGGTTATATGGCGGGCCTTGTAGGTTCTTCAAATAACCCGATTTCAGGAGTAACCATAGCCACCGTATTAGCCGCCTCACTTTTATTATTAGCTATATTAGGTAGCCAAGTGGATTTCGGTACAGATGTAGCTAAAGCACAATCAGCGGCGGCCGCTGCTATTATAATAGGTGCGATGGTGGCTTGTGCCGCGGCCCTAGCAGGCGATAACCTGCAAGATCTAAAGGCAGGTCAACTGGTGGGTGCAACACCGTATAAACAGCAAATCATGCAGATTGTTGGTGTTATTGCAGCAGCTCTAGTAATAGCTCCGATTTTGAGTCTATTATTTAATGCCTATGGTTTAGGTGGAATCTTCCCGCGTGAGGGAATGAATCCAGATGAGATGTTAACCGCTCCTCAAGCTACTTTGATGCAGTCGGTGGCTGAAGGAGTTTTCTCTCGAAATCTAGAATGGACCATGATCATTATAGGTGGATTTGTAGCAGTAGCTAATATTATCATCGATCAGGTGCTGAAGGCAAAAGGAAGTAACTTTAGAGCTCCTGTACTAGCTGTGGCTGTTGGTATCTATCTACCCATTGAGCTTTCACTACCTATCTTTATTGGTGGTTTAATTGCATGGGGTGCTACTAAAACAGTTCGAAAATTTGCTAAGCAAAATAATGAAAACGTGGAAGAAGCAGTTGAGAAAGCATCACAACGTGGACTATTATTCTCATCTGGTTTGATTACAGGTGAAGCTTTAATAGGTATTATTTTAGCGATTCCATTTGCGATTATGGAAAGCACCGAAGCACTCCGAATTATGCCGGCTGAGTACAGTACGCTTGCTGAAGTGCTGGGAGTTTGGGTACTGGGTGGCTTTATGATCTGGTTGTACAAACTGGTAGTACAGGGCAAGTCGAGTAAAAAAGCAGCCTAATCCAATAGCATAAATTTGCAGAAACAAAAAAACTCCCAAGCTTCACAGTTTGGGAGTTTTTTTATGAGTGGCTAATTCTTATTCACCAATATGTTTGTGATTGCCTTTGCCATGACGTTTGCGAAGCAATTTAATCACCTTATGAAACGGAATTTCTTTTTCAGCTAACAATAGCATTAAGTGGAAAAGTAAATCAGCTGATTCCGCTATAGTCTCTTTATCATCATCATTTTTAGATGCAATAACAGTTTCTACGGCTTCTTCACCTACTTTCTGTGCGATCTTATCAAGACCTTTTTTAAACATTGAAGTGGTATACGAACCTTTGGGCATTTCTTCCTTCCGTTCATACAGAAGGTTTTCAAGCTCTACCAGGAATTCATAATCTTTTTGCGTGAGGTTTTTTGATACGCTCATGTACTCTAATTCTATTTTAGATTCGGTTTAAGGTCAGGATTTTAGATTCGTTACACAATGGAAAGTGTAAAGTTAATAAAGACCTAATATTGAATAGTTAAATGCGAACTGCGATTCCCGCTTGTTTCATTTGATGTTTGAGGTCAGCAATTTCAATTTCTTTAAAGTGAAAAATACTCGCAGCTAAAACTGCATCTGATTTAGCTTGAATGATTGCGTCGATACAATGATCTACAGTACCAGCGCCACCACTTGCAATAACAGGGATGGAAAGCTTCTCATTTACGAGTTTCAATAATTCGAGATCAAAACCTTGTTTGGTCCCGTCTCTGTCCATCGAAGTTAGCAAAATTTCACCGGCACCACGTTGTTCCGTTTCAACCATCCATTCAAGGGCGTCTAATCCGGTGTTTTCGGTTCCACCTTTCACAAATACGTCCCAAGAATCGCCTACTCGTTTAGCATCTACAGCCGCTACAATAGCTTGAGCTCCGAATGCCTCTGAAGCACGATTAATTAAATCTGGATCTCTTACAATGCTGCTGTTGAGTGATACTTTATCAGCTCCGGCTTTGAGTAAGGCTTCAATTTCGTCAACAGATTTGATACCTCCACCTACTGTAAATGGGATATTGATTTGGCTAGCTATTCGCTTTACCAATTCGATCAGTGTTTTACGTTTTTCGAGGGTGGCCGTGATGTCTAGAAACACTAATTCATCAGCTCCTTCTTCCGAATAGCGCTGTGCTAATTCTACAGGATCTCCTGCATCGCGAAGCCCTTCAAAATTAACACCTTTAACTGTTCTGCCGTTTTTAATATCTAGGCAGGGAATAACTCTTTTAGTAAGCATATTTAGTCTGATTCAATGGCGTCAAATATACAAAACTCTAGCTTTCGATAATGTTATTAATTGTTTGTTAACAAGAAGGGTAGTGTAGCATTAAGAGCGAGTAGGTGCAAAATACCAATACAGTGATAGATGAGAGGATTGAGTATTAAGGAAGGTTAGGAAATGGAAACAAAATCTAAATAATGCTGTTTAAAGGCTCAAACATGAATAAATCAAAGACTATGAAATCCTTATTTAAAATTACAGCTACTTTATTTTGTGCACTATTTTTAATGAACACAGCCCAAGCTCAAGATGGCTTCTTCTCGAATGCTAAGACCTTGGAAAAAGGAAGTGGAGCCATTGGTTTACAGCCGGTATTTTTAACGGCTCAAGATGACTTTATGTTCATCCTACGTGGTGCTTATGGTATACAGCACGGTGTAACTGGACACTTAAAATTAGGTGTATTTGAAGATGAAACATATTTCGGTGGTCATTTTGAAACAGCATTGAATCGCCATTCTGAAAGCGATGTTGATGTAGCCGCTTTAGCGGGACTGTACACCTATAACGATTTAGGGCTTAAATTCGGTTTAAATCTAAGTACCGACATCGAGCCGGTGAGTATTTATACAGGTGTGAATTACCAGCCACTTTTTGCTAGTGAAACCATTCACAGTATTACCATACCAGTAGGTTTTGATATTCACCTAAACAATGGGGTTGATCTAATGCTTGAAGGGGCTATTCCAGCCAATGATGATGCCGAGTATTTAGAGGCCATCACCTTTGGTGCTAGAATTTATCTGAACTAATTTAGATTAGTTAGTTATGGTTCGAAAGCCTGGTAGCAATTATGCTGTCAGGCTTTTCATTTGTTCGAGGGTTATGTGTCCTTCGTAATAGGCTTTTCCTACTACTACGGCATCAATGTTTGATGCATTTAATTCGATCAAATCATCAATATTGGAAACCCCACCTGAAGCGATTAACCTAATATCAGGAAAGTCTCTTTTAAGCTGACGATATAGTTCGATATTTGGACCTGATAAGGTACCGTCTTTAGAAATATCGGTACATAAAACCTCTTGTAAGCCTTCCGCTATCATTCGTGAAAGGAAGCTGTATGTATCTTCTTCAGCTGTTTTTAACCATCCTGAATAGGCAATTTTTCCATCCTTTAGGTCCATGCCTAAGATCATGTTTTCAGGATATGTTTTTACAGCTTTCACGAAATCAGCTTCGTTTTTTATAGCCATAGAACTGCAAATCACTTTTGTTAATCCAGCATCAATTAGTGCCTTTACATCTTCAAATGTGCGGATACCACCGCCGGTTTGAACAGAAATGCCAAGCGTGTTAATGACTTCTTGAATATGAGGTAGATTAACAAAAGCACCTTCTTTGGCACCATTTAGGTCTACAATGTGTATATGGTCAAAACCAGCGTTTTCGAATTCAGTTGCGGTGATTAAAGGGGAGTCTGCGTATACCGTTACTTCAGTATATGAGCCTTTATGAAGGCGTACTACTTGACCGTCTAATAGGTCAATAGCTGGGATTACTTTCATTAAATAGATTTGGTTTGAACTTTCTCATTAGAGTACACCAAATCTAAGAAGTTTTGAAGTACCATGGAGCCAACATTTCCAGATTTTTCAGGGTGGAATTGTACACCCATAAAATTGTCTTTTACAACGGCAGCTGTAAACGGATTTATGTAGTTACAACTAGCGATGGCATGTTCTGTTAGCGGGGCATAGTAACTGTGAACAAAGTAAAGGTGTTTGTTCTCGTCAATCCCTTTCATAAGATGATGGTCACTATTACGTTCAACATTGTTCCAACCCATATGAGGAACTTTGTCTACTGTAGAATCAAATTTTTGAAGTTTGCCGGGTATAATTCCTAGTCCTTCGGTATTGCCTTCTGTTGAACCTTCATAGAGAAGTTGCATTCCCACACAAATTCCTAGAACGGGTTTTGTAGTTTGTTTCAACCAGGTATCCACGCCGAGCTCTTTTAAAGATTCCATAGCTGATGCAGCATGGCCCACACCTGGAAAAATAACTGCACGTGCACTTTCTAACTCCTGTGGGGTTTCAGCGAAAAAATAATAAGCTCCGAGTCTGTCTAGAGCATTTGATACTGAGGCTATGTTACCAGCCTTATACTTGATGATAGCAATCATAGTGTGTTACAGCGTACCTTTTGAACTTGGTACTTTATTTCTTATCCGCCCGTTTTGTTCAATTGCCGTCTTTAAAGTCCGGGCTAACCCTTTAAAGCATGCTTCAATTTTGTGATGATCATTTTCACCACTGCATTTAACATGAAGAGTGGCTTTCAAGTTCATTGCCAAACTATAATAAAAATGTTCTAACATCTCAGTGGGGAAGTCACCCACATACTCACGTTTCATAGGTACATCGAACACTAAATACGGCCTACCGCTTAAGTCAAGGGCCACTGTAGCTTGCGTCTCATCCATAGGGAGTACAAAGCTGTATCTTTCAATGCCTTTTTTGTCACCTAGAGCAGTAGAAATTGCCTCCCCTAAAGCAATCGCTACATCTTCAATGGTATGGTGTTCGTCCACTTCAAGGTCACCTTTACAGTATAATTTGAGATCGATGAGGCCATGTCTTGAGATTTGTTCGAGCATGTGATCAAAGAACTTTAAGCCCGTATCAATCTCTGATTCTCCCGTACCATCTAGGTTTACATCTATAGAAATTTTGGTTTCTCGAGTATCTCTTCGAATTGAAGCTACACGGTCAGGATTCGTAATTTTTTTTGTGATCTCAGCCCATTGATCAGAGCTTGTAACCAAGTCATTGCTAGAATCAAATAATTGAAGGGACTGATTTTCAGCTTTGATGAAAAAATTAGCATCACCTTGATCCGAATTAAATTCAATATCCTCTTGAGCTAAGATAGCTAGCTGATCTTGAGTCAGACTTTGTTCAGGTAAATAAATTTCAACGTCAAACTGCTTTAATTCTAAAAGTGCCTGTAAAGTGCCAGCTCTAAAGGGGAACTTTGAGTTAGGTGATAGTAACGCTTCTTGGGAGATAGAAACAATCATAAAGGGGTAGTAGTTGTGTTAATTAGGCAGAGTTGCGTTATTACTCATTGAAAGATCAACCAAAGATCGTGAAATGAATAATAAATTGAACGTTTTATGTTGGTGTTTACGAATAACTTCAGCGGCCATTTTGTTGCGAACACTTTTTTTGAAGTTCACAGGGTCAGCTGAAAGCATATTTATATTCGAACAGATTGGTGTAGAACCATGGGGAAGGTTTGCAACAGGAGCTACAGAGTTTATTGCAACCATACTACTCCTCATCCCAAAAACGACTTGGATGGGTGCATTTTTAGGAGCTAGTGTAACACTAGGTGCTATATTTAGCCATCTTACATTACTAGGTATAGAAGTGCAAGATGATGGGGGAGTATTATTTATGTTGGCCATTGTAGTATTTGGCTGTTGCATAAGCCTATTATGGTTAAACAAAGAGGAAATACCCATAATTAGATCTTCCTCTATTCCTCAAGAACCTCTGTAAGTGCTTTTAGAAAAGCATTGTTTTCGTTTTCAGTTCCAATAGTGAGTCGTAAGCAATTATCACATAAAGGCTCATTTCCTCTATAGCGAATAATTACTCCCTTATCTGCTAGCTTCTGATAAACATTTAAAGCATCATTTACCTTAAAAATAAAGAAGTTCGCATTGCTTGGATAGACCTTCAACACACCTTTCATGCTTGCTAATGAACTCATAATACGTTGCCGATCATCAATAATACTAATGATGTGTTCTTGAACGGAGTCAAGTGCATCAAAAGCTTGCAATGCCGCTTTAGATGTTAGCTTATTCACATTATAAGGAGCTTTTACCTTCATCATATAGGCTATGATTTCAGTGTTAGCTAGTGCTACTCCAAGTCGAATTCCAGCCAATCCAAATGCCTTTGAAAGTGTTTGCAACACCACAAGATTAGGATAATTCTTGAGTTCTGTTGCTAAGCTACCTTGTTGAGAGAAATCGATATAGGCTTCATCCACAACTACAATACCGTCAAAGGATTCAAGAATGAACTGAATGTCTGGAATGGCGATATCATTAGCGGTTGGATTATTCGGAGAACAGATAAAAATGATTTTAGTATTCGGAGTGACTGCTTCTAAAATCTTTTCAGTCTGTAATTGAAAATCTTCCGTCAGAAGCACTTCATCAATAGCTACATCATTGATATTAGCGGATACTTTGTACATCCCATAGGTAGGTGGATTTATAAGAATTCGATCTTTCCTGGGGGTACAGAATATTCTAAATAATAGATCGATGGCTTCATCACTTCCTACTCCAACAAATACTTCGGAAGCATCTATACCGCGATAGTCTGCAATTTTAGCACGCAGAGCTTCTTGATAGGGCATTGGGTATCGGTGCAGCTCTAAATCATTTGCATAAGGCGCACCATAACTGTTTTCGTTGGCATCTAATAAGATTCCAGAATCGAAGTCATCTCGGGCACTTCGGTATGGTTTTAAATCTCGAATGTTAGTTCGAACAAGTGTCTGTAAATCGAATGTTTTATTCATGATGGGTTAATCCAAATCCACTTATGATTTTATAGCTTTTAAACGAAGAGTAACTGCATTTTTGTGAGCTTGTAACTCTTCCAATTCAGCTAGCTTTTCTACGGAAGGCCCAATGTTTTTTAACCCTTCTTCCGTTAGCGACTGCATCGTGATGCTCTTTTGATAGGAAGCTAAATTCACTCCGCTGTACATGCGCGCGTAGCCGTAAGTGGGTAATGTGTGGTTGGTGCCCGATGCATAATCACCTACACTTTCTGGGGTTAAGTTGCCTAAGAAAACAGACCCCGCATTAATGATTCTTTCCCTATAATTGTCGGGATTTGCCACGTTCACAATTAAGTGCTCAGGTGCATATTCATTCGAAAAATCGAATGCCTGTATAAGATCCTCTACAACCACAGTGTAGCTGTTCTTAAGAGCCAAAGCGGCAATATCTCGTCGAGGTAATGCTTCAAGCTGTTCGGCTAATGCTTGCTCCAAGCCGTCGATATTAAAGGAAGTGGTTGCTACTAAAACTACCTGACTATCTTTACCGTGTTCGGCCTGTGATAATAGGTCGGCTGCAACAAATTCGGGGTTCGCTTCTTCATCTGCAATAACCAGCACTTCCGAAGGGCCAGCCGGCATATCGATACTGATCTGAGCTTCAGAGTTTTGGAGCAACATTTTAGCCGCTGTTACATACTGATTTCCAGGACCTAATATCTTATCTACTTTGGGTACCGTTTCGGTGCCTAAAGCCATCGCTGCTACGGCTTGTGCTCCGCCAGCTAATAAGATGGTATTCACTTTGGCTTTTTGAGCGATGTAGATAATTTCAGGCGCTACAGTGCCGTCCTTTTTTGGAGGTGTAGCTAACACAACTTGCTCACAACCGGCTATCATGGCAGGGATGCTTAGCATCATAGCTGAGGAAGGAAGAATGGCCGTGCCGCCGGGTACATATAACCCAACGCGCTGAATAGCACGACTAGTTCTGCTACATTTTACACCGGGCATGGTTTCCACTTCTAAATCAGCGGGTTGTTGTGCTTTATGAAAACGATAGATGTTATCGAAAGCGGTATCAATGGCTGTTTTTATAGCATCATCTAATTCAACAGAAACAGTAGAAGGGTTGATGGTGACATTCGAAAGTTGAACTCCATCAAATTTTTGAGTGAGTGCAATGAGGGCTTGGTCTCCATCATTTTCAACTTGATCAATGATAGGTTGAACTGTTTCAAAAATTGAACCGAAATCAATTTTAGGTCGCTGTAAAAGTGACTTTAATGTTTGATTCTCGAGTTGGTTGTAGAAGTACTTTTCTAAAATCATAGGATCATGCTTTCAATCGGTAGCATAACGATGTCGGATGCCCCAGCTTCTTTAAGTTCTTCCATCACATTCCAAAATTTAGTGATAGGGATAACGGTGTGAATTGCTACCATCCCTGTTTCAGCTAAAGGAACTATGGTTGGGCTTTTCATAGAAGGGATGATTGCTTTAACAGTTTCGATGGCTGATTCGGGAGCATTCATCATGATATATCGGCTTTTTCCAGCTTGCTGATACCCATCAATTCGCATTAGGAACTTTTCGATGAGTTCTTTTTTGCCCTCACTTAATTCCATATTGGTTTGAACCAGTTCAGTCTCTGATTCTAAAATCGTGAATAGCTCCTTCAGCCCATTTGCTTTAAGTGTACCACCAGTAGATACTAGATCTGAAATCGCATCCGCAACACCTAGTTGAGGAGTGATTTCAACGGCCCCAGAAATTTCTACGACTTTAACATCAACGCCTTGCTCTTTGAAGTATTTTTGCGTCAAAAATGGATAACTGGTAGCAATGGTTTTCCCATCAAAATCTTTAGCCTCATTTAAATTGCCATCTTTAGGCACGGCAATTGAAAGGCGACACTTACCATAATTTAGACCTCTAAGTACGGTAACGTCGGCATCTTTTTCGGCACGTTCATTAGCTCCAACAAAGCCTAAATCACAAATTCCATCTTGTACATATTCAGGGATGTCATCATCACGAAGAAGTAAAAGCTCAACATCAAAATCACGAGCTTTAACCATTAGGTTGCGTTTGTAATTATCGAAATCGATACCGATGCCATGCAGTAGGTTTACCGTTTTATCAGTTAAACGGCCACTCTTTTGAATAGCAATGCGTAATGAGGTCGAAGAATCTTTCGAACGGGTCATAAGTCAGTAAGTAAGTTTGTAAGTGAAATTAATTTAAAGGAGAAAAATGGAAAAAGGGCGTTAAATAAAGTTTACGCGCAATGATGCCAATGGTGGGGATGATGGGCACCTGAATGATGATGGGTAGTATGTGTGTTTTTCCAATTCACGGGTCAAAGATAGGGATTAAAATTTTAAAGACGTACCCTAAATAAAAATTTTAATGATTTAGTTTTCCTGCCTTTAAAATTCCTGATGAGATAAACGTAGCATTGGGTTAAATCTCTGGAAACCACTTTTCAATACATTGTGTGATTTCATTTCTTCGTACGGGCTTACTGAGGTAATCGTTCATGCCCGCTCCTAAACAAATAGCCCGGTCTTTCTTCATGGCATTGGCTGTCATTGCCACAATGATTGGGCGTGAAGGAAACTTACTTGCTTTACGAATGCGTTTTGTAGCCTCTAAACCGTCAATAATAGGCATGTGAACATCCATCAGAATCAGATCGTATTCGTTTTGTTGGTGAAGTTCAATGGCTTCTTGCCCATTATTAGCCACTTCAATTGTGTAGCCAATGGTTTCTAATAACCTACGAGATACCAATTGGTTGGTGATATTATCTTCCGCAATAAGCACCTTAATATCTCTTGGAATGTGTTCAACTTCGGTTGGAATAACTTCGATCTCACGTTTTTTCGAAGTGAGGATGTGTTCAAGTTGTGATACAACATCCGATCGTTTAATCGGCTTGGTGATTTGGTTCTCATAGATGTGAATATTTTTACCCACAATATTCGAACCTAAAGGGACTAAAGGTAATAGCTTATTTGGCTTCTCTGAAGCGATTTTGTTTAAAGTATCCATGATGAAAGGAGTGGCATCATCAATGATATTTTGATCGATTACGAATACATCAAAGTCATCGTTTTTGGTAAGATGTTCTTCGAGCGATGCAATATCTTTATAGCAATCCATATCAAAGCCCCAAAGTAGAAACTTCTTTTCCAAGTCTTTAAGAAGTGGGGTAGTCTTGGAAGCAATAAGCATGCGCTTACCTTTAAACACCGGTGTTTGAGATAGAACACCATGACTGTAATCTGGTTCTACGGTTATCTGAAAAGAAAACACGGAACCTTTGTTCTCTTTACTTTGCACCTGAATATCTCCACCCATCATTTTGATTAGGCTTTTACTAATAGCTAAGCCCAATCCTGTTCCACCAAAAATCCTTGTAGTACTTACATCTACTTGAGAGAAGGATCCAAATATTGATTCATGCTTTTCTTCTGGGATACCAATACCCGTATCCGTTATTTCATATTCGATAACTACCTTCGAATCGAGAGTCTCTTTTTTGTGTACACGAATATGCACATAACCATCCTTTGTAAACTTAATGGCGTTACTGATTAGGTTAACCAATACTTGTTTTAATCGGGTAGGATCTGATTTCACAAACATCGGTACATCCTCTTCAATGATGTATAAAATCTCTAATCCTTTTTCATGAGCCTTTAAAGCCAACATCGAAAGTGCTTCTTCGATGTGTGAATAGATGTTTATGGTCTCATTATCGATTTCAAGTTTGCCCGATTCTATTTTTGAATAATCAAGGATGTCGTTAATGATATTTACTAGATCGTAACCACTTTTGGAGATGGTTTCGATATAACTTAATTGCTCTCGTGTTGGATTGGTTTCTTTCAGAATATCAGCCATCCCAATTACGGCATTCATTGGGGTTCGAATTTCATGACTCATATTTGCTAAGAACATAGCTTTGGCTTCAGAGGCAGATTCGGCTTTATTTTTAGCTTGTATGAGCTCTCTTTGTGTTTTCTCTAATTCTTTATTTTTGATAGAAAGTTCTTCAGTAAGCTTCTCAAAGTGAGCTACTTTTTTTAGTAACAGCTTTTCAATTTGATGTTTGGTGAGGGCACTAATTCTCGACTCATCCATTAGCTGTTCAGGCAAAATAGAGACTATAACCTGAAAGGAGTCTAAGTTGATGTAAAAAGGTGCGAGTTTTTGATAGGCGGTATCGAACCTACGAATAGCTGTTTCTTCACCTAATTTCTTTTGCAGTAATTCAAAGATTACTACAGCCAGTTTTCGAAGGCAGTTGGTCCAGTCCTTCAAATTCTTTGGTTGTGCATCCATCAACACCGTTACCCCATGTGGTGGCATAACGTTAGGTGCACTTTCGATAATGTTTCTAATTTCTTGGATCGATTTACTTCCATTTTCACCTAATAAGTCAGATAGGTTTTGAATGATTTGAAGCAAATACTTTTGGCTTAACTTGAACTCTTGAACGTCTTCGTCTTCAAAAATTAAATTGAAGGATTCAATCTCTTGTAATTTTGGAAACTGAATTCGAATAAGTTCACGTAGTTGCCGCTTATCTTTTTTGAAGTCTTGTTTTAGATCGGTTAGATATTTTTCAACAAACAGATAAGTTTGAGTGAGCTTTTCTTTTTTTTGATTGGTGTTAAGCTTCAGGTAATTAAAGATCGTAGCTCGAGCAGCGTGGGAGCTGTCGGTATCACCAACTCGTTCTAATAAGAAATCCATGAGCCTAGCTATAGATTCCTCAAAACGAAGATCACGACCGGTATAGCCCTTCCTTTTTTTGAAAAACTGAGATATGTAATTGAAAGGGGCCATAAAAAAAGAGCCAACATCATGTGATGTGGCTCGCTTAATGTATTATTGCTTACTAGCCTGATATATTTTATAAAACCCTAAGGCAGATAATGCCCAAGTTGCCATTAATGCTATAAACCAAGCAATCTTACCTAATGGTTGGTTTAGTAATGCATCAAAAATATCTACTCCAAAAATGTTGGTGATTTGCATACTTAAATGCCCTACCGCCATAATTGAAAATCCCCAAGCAAGAAACCACATTCCTTTCCCAAATACACCGCCCTTTAATTGTTGTGCCGTTTTAAAACTGTAAACGATACACACTAATAAGAAGGGAAGTTCTAAGATTCCAAACCACTGTTGGAAAGTCAACGAACCCATATCAGACATAAATAATAGTTGCATAGTAGTAGTAATTGTTAAATGATGATAAAGTATTAATAACAAGATAAAAGAGGAATCAAGCAATATACTACCACAAATAATCAACACTACTAAAAACTATGTTAAGAAAGTGGTAAGGAAGGTATTAGTTGGTTAACTTTTCGTTAAATAAATTTGAATTCAATTCCACAACATGAAGACTATTGCTCAACTATCATACATTCCTTTAGCTACACGGAACCCACAAGAAAACGTACAGGAATTATTAGAGCACCTTGCACAATTTGATGTGCAAATCGAAGTAGGGTATTTATCTACTACCATCATTGCAGAGCCGAAAGTAATATTTGAAGCTATCGAAGAACTATACAGAATCATGGCTGAAGAGTCTGAAAAGTTCAGATTTCATATTGAATTACTTAGCCCTGAAGCTGATAAATAAGATTTAAAATTTCTTTGTAAGGATGTTGATTGCCAACGGTCGTACTACTTAAAAAATGGAAAGTAGTACGACTATGCATCACAGATTTTATCTATACATTCTCAGCAATCGCTCCAAAATGATTTATGTTGGTTTAACCAACGACCTCAAAAACATTCTCAAAAAGCACCAAGAAATGAGGATGAGCACATCAAAAGGTAATTTCGGATTAAACCGCCTTGTTCATGTGGAAGAGTTTGATAATGTTGAAGAAGCCATTCAACGAGAAGAAGAGCTTAAAAAGGCACCCCGATCTACTAAAGCACGCCTATTATCGTTTGTGAATCCTAAATGGCGATGCATTCAAAACAATTGGTTTGAGGCTAAAGAACCCCAATTAATTAAATCAGTTTAGGCTAAACAAGTACTTTAGTAGCTCCTTCCTTATTTGTATCTTGGCGTTCTTAAATTAGAGACGCAGAGAACATACATGAACAATATTCGAAACTTTTGCATAATCGCACACATTGATCACGGTAAATCTACCTTGGCCGATCGTTTGCTTCAAATGACGGGCACTATTAGTGAGCGTGAAATGCAGGAGCAGGTTCTAGACGATATGGATCTAGAACGTGAACGTGGAATTACTATTAAGAGCCACGCTATTAAGTTAGATTACAAGCGCCCTAATGGCGAAATGTATAGCTTCAACCTGATCGATACTCCTGGTCACGTGGATTTCGCCTATGAAGTATCGCGAGCACTGAAAGCTTGTGAAGGGGCTATATTAGTAGTAGATGCCGCTCAAGGTATCGAAGCACAAACTATTTCCAATCTATACCAAGCCATTGAACAAGATCTTGAGATTGTTCCAGTACTAAATAAAATTGATTTACCAGGCGCCGACCCTGAAGGCATTGGCCAACAGGTTATAGACCTTATCGGGTGTGAACGAGAAGACATCTTGCATGTATCTGGAAAAACGGGTGAAGGCGTTCCAGAACTTTTAGAAGCCATTGTTGAACGGGTTCCCGGCCCAAAACAAGAAGTTGATAAACCTCTGCGTGCACTTATTTTTGACTCAGTTTTCAACACCTATCGTGGGTCTGTTGCTTATGTTCGTGTAATGGAAGGTGTGATTCGCAAAGGCGAAGCATTTGAGTTCATGGCGAACAAAGAAGAATACAATGCGGAAGATGTTGGTTACCTACGCATGACGTATGAACCGACCAAGGAATTGAAGGCAGGGGAAGTTGGATATGTAATTGGTTCTGTGAAGTCGCTTCAGGATGTACGTGTAGGTGATACCATCACTACCAAGAAAAACCCTGCTACCGAGCCAATTCCGGGTTACCAAGAAGCGAAGCCAATGGTATTCTCTGGAATCTATCCTACACAATCAGAAGATTTTGAAGATTTACGTGCTGCTCTCGAGAAATTACAGTTAAATGATGCATCCCTAACCTATGAGCCTGAAACTTCTAAAGCTTTAGGTTTTGGATTCCGTGCTGGTTTCCTCGGTCTGTTGCATATGGAAATTGTTCAAGAGCGATTAGACCGTGAATTCAATATCGACATCATTACCACTGTGCCTAACGTGCAGTATGAAGTGCAACTAGAAGATGGTTCACAGAAAAGGGTAGATAACCCAAGTCAGATGCCAGAAGTGGGTGATATTGATGCGATTTTTGAGCCTTATATAAAAGCTAGTATCATTACACCAGCGGATTACATCGGGCCGATTATGAAATTATGCCAAGATCGCCGAGGTATTTATGTGAATCAGGTGTTCATGCAAAATAATCGCGTTGAGATTACGTATGAAATACCAATGGCCGAAGTAGTTTTTGATTTCTATGATAAGTTGAAATCAGGTACTCGCGGCTATGCTTCTCTAGATTATGAATTTATCGAATACCGTAAAGGTGATTTGGTTCGTTTAGATATTCTGCTGAATGGGGAACAGGTTGATGCCCTTTCGAGTATCACGCACAGAGATAAAGCTTATTACCAAGGCCGAAAAGTGTGTGCTAAGTTGAAAGAGTTAATTCCTCGCCAACAGTATGAAGTAGCTGTGCAAGCAGCTATTGGTAGCCGAATTATCGCACGCGACTCAGTAAGAGCACTTCGTAAAGATGTAACCGCAAAATGTTATGGTGGTGATATCTCTCGTAAGCGTAAACTTCTAGAGAAGCAGAAAGAAGGTAAAAAACGAATGAAACAGGTTGGTTCAGTTGAAATCCCACAAGAGGCATTTTTAGCTGTTCTATCCATGGATGATGATGATAGATAAAATGAAAGTATTAAGACAAGGGTTCATGATTATAACTTTAATCATGTTTATGGCCATTTCAACTTCCGTTTATGCTCAATTTGATGAGCCTGAAATCGTAAAAGTTGAAGCAAAAGATAAGGCCGCATTTCAAGCAAAGTTTGCAGAAATCAAATGGACGGGCCAAGGATTTAATTACAACAAATTAGATCGTATTCCAGCGATTGAAATTCGTGCTCATTTGCAAAGTGTGTATGGCGATCCCACTCAAACCATTGAAGATATTGCCAAAACAGGCACATACCGTCCTGGGAAAGCTATTCAGTTTGAGTATTGGTTTATCATAGATGGTAAAATCCCAATGATGGTACTCGATTTAGATGGCCCATTTGAAGATGGACTGGTATACGTGGGGGCAAGTCGATACATCGATTTAATGCCACAAGTGAAACGAACTTTCACTAGAGTCGTAACCGAGGCCGAACCAAAAGAGTATACGGATTATTTCTTCTCACCTGAACGTGGACAATGGTATGAAGTTAAATATGCCAATGGGAAATATTCGAAAACTGAAGTCAAAAAACCTTCACATATCAACATTAAGTAGCAAAGAATTTGGAAGAGCAAAACAAAGACGAGCAAAAGAAGAGCTCATTTTGGAGTAAGCGAAAAAATAAGGAAGAGGAGGACAAAAAGGCGAAATCGTGGTTACGCGAGTGGTTAGACGCCTTAGTTTTTGCTTTCATAGCCGCAGCTATACTTCGCGCGTTTATATTTGGATCGTATAAGATCCCAACGCCTTCGATGGAAAAAAACCTGATGGTAGGCGACTTTCTCATAGTCTCGAACCTTACTTATGGTCCACGTACTCCAATGGCGGTTTGTGTACCCTTTACACAATGGTGTTTGCCAGGAGTTAAAATTCCATCCACACGCATTCCTGGTTTCAGAGATGTAGAACGAAATGATGTAATCGTATTTAATGTGCCGTTTGAAGTGAAACCCGTTTCACAGAAAACCAATTATATAAAACGAGCAGTAGCAATTGCCGGTGATACCCTAGAGATTCGAGATAAAGTGGTATACATCAATGGAGAAGAGCAACCTGAGGCACAAGAAGGATTACAGCGTAATTACTATCTGAAAATGAATGACCGTGTTCGTTTGAGTGAAGCAAAAATGAAGTCGGTAGGTGCAGGTGCTGTATATAACGACGTGTTTATGGAATACATGAACAACAGTACCTATTTAGTGAACCTGACAAAAGAAGCTGCAGAAGAAATTCGCAAATGGCCTGAGTTAGATTCTCTTTGGTTACGCATGGCAGAGAAAGGGGAAGTTGATGCTAGTTATGTATCTACTCGAAGACAGTATAACTTCGCAAAGATGTTCAATAACCCGGATCAAATTTCACCAATCGTGATTCCATTTGAAGGACAGGAAATTGAAATTACCAACGAAAATTGGTTCCTATATAAAGACTTGATTGAGCGCTACGAAGGCAATCAATTAGAGCGGAAGGATGGTAAAATCTTCATTAATGGAGTAGAGACCAATTCATATACGGTAAAACAAGATTACTACTTTGGAATGGGTGATAACCGTGATAACAGCCAGGATAGTCGATTCTTCGGTTTTATTCCGAAAGATCACATCATTGGAAAAGGCTCTATCGTTTGGTACTCACACGATGATGGCGTACCAAGATTTAATCGCATCTTTAAGCTGATTAAATAGGAAAGCAGTCGCTTTTAAATGGAATGAAGAATCCCCTTGATCTATGATGAAGGGGATTTTTTATGGCTAAGATTTTGCGATGGTTTTTCCTTTCGGAGCGCCTTCGCGAATAGCTAACTGTCCACAGCCCGCATCGATGTCATCCCCTCTAGAGCGGCGTACAGTAGCTCGGACATCAAACTTGGCTAATTCCTTGATGAAGGTATTTAAGCGATCCTCACGGGCTCTTTGGAGCTCCACACCCATCACATTGTTATACATGATGATATTCACCTTGCTAGGCGCCCACTTCACAATCTTAGCTAGATTCCTAGCATCCTCTTTGCCATCGTTAAAGTTATCGAATAAGAGATACTCATAAGTAAGGCGACGTTCAGTTTTGCGGTAGTAATAACGAACGGCCTCCTCTAAACTCTCTAAGTTCATAGAGCTATTAATCGGCATGATCTTATCTCTCTTTTCATCTGTAGGGGCATGTAATGAGATGGCAAGATTGAAGGGTTCTTGGTCGTCAGCTAATTTCTTAATCTGCTTCGTTAAGCCTACCGTGGAAACCGTAATGCGTTTTGGTGATAAATCTATGCCCAAAGGGTCACAAATAATAGAAGAAGAATTTACCACAGTCTTGTAATTATGAAGTGGTTCTCCCATCCCCATATACACGATGTTGGTGATTTTCTTGTCGTATTCAGCTAAGGAAACTTCATTAATGTACTGAACTTGATCCACCACTTCGCCATGGCTTAAGTTTCTGAAGAAACCCATTTTTCCCGTAGCACAAAAAGCACATCCGAATACACATCCTACTTGAGAAGACACACAAACTGTTAGTCGGTTGGCAGCTCCATCAGGGAAGAAATCCGGTATCAAAACCGCTTCCACTTTATAGTCTTTACCTTCATCTGAAAGTTTGAACAAAAACTTTATGGTACCATCTTGCGACTTCTGTTGGCTATCCAATTCAATTTTATTGATGAAGGCAATCTCTTCTAGTTTAGTGCGAAGATCCATCGGTAGATTGGTCATCTCCTCAAATGAGGCGGCACCTTTTTGGTATAACCACTGGAAGATTTGGTCGGTTCGAAAACGTGGCAAACCTAGCTCAGTGCAAAACTCAAAGAGTTCTGTTTTGTTGAGAGATTTTAAGTCGGTTTTGGAAGAAAGCTGTTCTGTACTCATGATGGGCTAAAGATACGGAGAAGCTAGGCCAAGGGCTATGAACAAAAAAAGGGAAGTATTTCCTAATACTTCCCTTATCAATACAAAATATGGAATGGTTACATAAAGGCTTTTGCAGCGGCTAATAAGATTCCGCCATCGATGCGTTGCTTGTAATCTGGGTTCACATATTTAAACTTTATTATGCCTTCAGTATCTGTGATAAATACAGCAGGAGCGGGTAATAGATGATGATCGTGACCAGAATCTGCTTCTAAGTCTATACCTACAGATTTATATCTCTGAACAGTAGCGTCATCAACTTTGAAGGCTATACCTAAGGCCTTTGCTGCGGTCATAGGCGCATCAGAAAGTAAAGTATAACTGAGTTCGTTTTTATCTAAGGTTTCGCTTAATAGTTCTGGTCTATCTGCACTGATTGCATATACCGTGTAACCCATATCGGCTAAGCCTTTTTCGATTTGTTTCAGATCCGCTAAATGACGGTTGCAATAAGGGCACCATCCACCTCTGTAAAAAATGAATACAGATTTATTCTCTTTAGCTAAATCGAGCATAGAATGAGATTTCCCGTTTAGATCTTTGACTTCAACATCAGGTAATGTCGAATTAATGAGTACTGGGCTTACTTTATCCGCAGACGGCGCATAATCTTGGGCTACAAGGGGAAAGGAAAAAAAGAAAGTGAGTAAAAGTAAAGTAATTGATTTGTAGTTATTTAAGCGCATAGATAATTAAAATGGTTTGATATTGAATTATAATAGGGAACAATTGGGGAAGATATTTCATTCTAATAAGGTGAAAACAATAGTAATTATTAACCAAATATCATCCTATGAACTTAGAAGAAGGGTACAGCCTCATTGTTGATAAATTAGAATCATGGTTGAATACAGCCATAGAGATGTTGCCGAATTTGGCAGCCGCACTGCTTGTAATTGCACTGTTTTATGTGATTGCCAGTATCATTAAAAAGTATTCGGGCAAACTATTACATAAAGTAACGCACAATAAAACAATCGTAAACTTAGCACAAACAGTGCTGGGTGTAGTAATATTAGGTGCAGGTGTTTTTATAGCACTTGGAATCTTGAATTTAGATGGTACCGTAACTAGCCTATTAGCGGGTGCCGGTATAATTGGTTTGGCACTAGGTTTTGCCTTCCAAGATATTGCAGCCAATTTTATTTCAGGTATACTGTTATCTGTTCGTCACCCATTCGGTATCGGTGATATAATTGAGAGTAATGGATACTATGGTACCGTTCAGAAACTGAACCTGCGTAATACAAAAATTAAAACACCTCAGGGGCAAATTGTATATATCCCGAATAAAGAGGTGTATGAAAACCCATTTACCAATTTCACTAAGAATAATGAGCGTCGTATCGACCTACAATGTGGTGTTTCATATGGGGATGATTTAGAGAAAGCTCGTAGCATTACACTTGATGCTATAAGTGGACTTGAAGGAATTAACAAAGACAAAGGCATTGAGTTCTACTATGAAGAATTCGGTGGTAGCTCGATAAATTACGTAGTACGCTTTTGGGTAGACTTTTCTAAGAACCCAGATTTCTGGAGCCCTAGAAGTGAAGCTATTATGGCTATTAAAAAGGCATATGATGAGAATGACATTATGATTCCATTCCCAATCAGAACCTTAGACTTCGGAATTCGAGGTGGAGAAAAATTAAATACTATGCTGAAAGAAGGCACTCAAATGGGTTCTAATTCTTCAGATGGTGGAGAAGGATAAGTTCCATCTTATAGAACATTGTACACAAACAAAAAAGGCTGCACATGCAGCCTTTTTTTATATCCGTAATTGAAAAGTCTTTAGAGACGGCTGTTTACAACATTGTTGTACAGCGAACCAAAGTTGAATTCAAGTCCTACTGAACCGCCAAAGTTATATGAAGTAGCTTGTTGTCTTAAGTTTAGTAAACGTTCCGCATCACTTAAGTCGCCACCTGGAATTGAAAGCTGATCGTTGATTACCGAATAACGGCCTGAGATTCTAAAGGAAAGCGCGCGCGAGATACGCATATTCATACTTAAATTGAAGTTTAAGCTGTTCTTGCTGAAGTCGTGCATGTAATTACGAAGTTCAATTCGCCCATCAACACCACCCCATGGCTGAGTAAATTTACTCTCTACCGTTAATTCTTGGCGAACAAGTAATTCTTCTTCCTTTTTGAATATCGTAGACTCGGTATAGTAATTTTGCTCAACCAACATACCATATCTGAAAGTGATAAGGCGACGTGCAAATTCCGAATATGGAAATACACTGTATTCTAGAGAAGGTGTAGCTGCAATACGAAGGTCGATATTGTTCTGAGTAGAAGACTGTCCACGTAAGTATGTACCAGCAGTCCAATGGTCAGATAAACTTTTTGCAATAAGTCCGAAGAAGTTCTGCTCTTCAGTGATGTATGTATTGGTTACTTTCTGGTCGTTATCATCGGTATAAGTAAACTTTCGATTCCGATAATTTTGCCAGTAATTGAAATTCACTTTCCAATTTTCTGTGATTCGTTGTGCGCGGAAATTCCCGTTTATGCGGTAATCTTTTCGTGATTCTTCACCACTAAAATTGGTAGATGCACCTAATTCAAAATTCCATCCATTCCATGGATCTACTTTTTCTTCTTCCGAAGACGCATTATCACGAGTACCTGAGTAAGTGATATCAAGACGATCGATAATGTCTTTTTCAGCGAGGTAGCTTACTAAACCAAGTTTAATGTACTTCACTAATTTGTTGCGTTGAATTTCGTCGGTATCCGACTGAGGTGTAATGAAAACCACCTTGTTGTCTTTGTTGTGGTATTCCCCTAAACCAATAAAATCCAAGCTAAACTGAGACCCACCACCACCTGTGCGTTGGCGAGTTACTAATAACTGAACTTCAGCTACCGATTGGTCACGAACAAAAGTCACGAAATCAATTTCGCTGCGAACAAATTCACTATTGCAATCTCTGCAATCGAGATAAACGGTTAGTGTAGAAGTATTTATTTGTGCCTGAGCAGGAGCGGCTAATATGAATAGAAAACCTAAAGTAAATAGAACGTGTAGCTTTTTGAGCATTTTTTAAAACTCTTCTGAAAATTTCATATAAGGACATAAGGTACGAATGAACGTTCAGAGGAACTGAATAATTTTTAAGTAAAGGTGTAAAAAGATTTAACTTTTTAACCTATAAACACTTGAAAAGCACTCATACCTAGTATTGCAAGAGTTACCCATAAACCGATAGTTTGGGGTTTACACTTTTCGAGTGCTTCAGGAATTAGATCGGCAAATACCATCCAGATCATCGCCCCTGCTGCAAAGCCTAAACCAAAAGGCAGGTATTCGCGAAAGGTTTCAACAAATAGAAATGCAGGTACGGCCATTAAAGGCTGCGGTAAACTTGAAAATATAGACCACCAAACCGCTTTCAAAGGCGAGGTTCCATTCGGAACCATAACTAAGCTTATGGCAAGCCCTTCAGGAATGTTGTGTATAGCGATGGCAATGGCGATAAATGTTCCGAACTCTAGGGTGTTTGCAAAAGATACTCCTACGCTAATCCCTTCAGCAAAGGAGTGAACAGTCATGATGCCAAGAAAAAGTAACATCTCCTTTTTACGGCCACCAACTACATCTTTAAGCTCAGGCGTATCACGTTTCTGTAACCAATTATTAGCAAGCACCACGAGTATTACCCCAGCGAGCATACCCCCAATAGTCATCCATTCACTTTCTTTATACCCTTCAAAAATGAGATTGTAACTCGCAGAGAGCATTAAACCAGCAGCAACGGCATTCGACTTCCCCAAGAAAGAAGTGGAGATCTTTTTAATGAAAAAGAAGGGGAGTGCACCTAGCCCGGTGGCAAGAGCCGTTAATAGGGCGTAGAGAAAAACTTGGGTTATGGGAAGTTCGAGTAGTTCCATAGGCTAAATGATGCCGAACTTACAATTTGTGTGCTAATAAAGCTATGTAATAGGTGAATTTATAGTTGGACTAAATAACATCATTTGAATCTATTTTTTATGAAAAAAGGTCCTTTCGTGGGCTACTTTTTTCAGATCAGATGCCTATACTTAAAGCGTAATCAATTTCGGAAGTACATTGTGAATAACCCCCAACAAGAAAGACGATTTGTTAGACCGCGGCAAAAGCTCGTGGAACTCCTTCGTGATAAAGGTATAAAAGATCATCAAGTGTTAAGTGCAATTGGCACTATCCCTCGGCATAAGCTTGTAGATACGGCCTTGCATCATCGTGCTTATACAGATACAGCTTTACCCATAGGCCTTGGTCAAACGATATCACAGCCCTATACCGTGGCGGCTCAAACGGAACTCCTTGAGGTAAAAAAGGGGAAGAAGATTTTAGAGATTGGAACAGGATCAGGCTACCAATGCATGGTATTATGTGAACTAGGTGCGGAAGTGTATAGTGTTGAACGTCATAATGAACTCTATCACCGAGCAAAAGAAGCTCTTCGAGCTGAAGGCTATCGTCCATTGCTGAAAGCTGGAGATGGCACCCTTGGGTGGCCTACGTACGCGCCATACGATGGAATCATTGTAACAGCCGGAGCCCCAGTTGTACCTGATGATTTAATCAAACAGCTAAAAATTGGGGGCATTTTGGTGATACCAGTAGGGGATAACAAAACGCAGAAGATGCTGAAGATTACACGGGTTTCTGAAACGGAATACCAACAAGACGAATACGATAATTTTAAATTTGTACCACTGATTGGAGAAAAAGGGTGGGGAGAAAATCAATGACCGAAACAACCGGTAAAGGAACCGACGAAACGTCGTTAAAAGAAGCCCCACTATTATGGATAAAAGGATTTTTGATGGGATCGGCAGATATCGTACCCGGAGTGAGTGGCGGTACCATGGCGTTGATACTGGGCATTT
The DNA here is from genome assembly GCF_000375465.1 of Balneola vulgaris DSM 17893. Lineage (NCBI taxonomy): Bacteria > Pseudomonadati > Balneolota > Balneolia > Balneolales > Balneolaceae > Balneola > Balneola vulgaris. Next base: position 72,851 of record NZ_AQXH01000003.1, on the reverse strand, counting down.
ATGCACGCTTATTGAATGCCATCAAAAGTGTAAACGGACCCTTTCTAAAAGCCCTATTTACCTTTAAGATTAAAACCGCATTTCAAGAGTTACATCTCAAATTCTTAGTGTTCCTGTTTCTTGGGATATTCACGGCCTTAGGTTTTTTCACCAAAGTAGTTCCACTTCAAGTGTATATGTTTACACATCCTGAAATTGTATTCGGGCTCTTTTTCGGCTTAATAGTGGGATCCATATACATTTTGTATAAGGCCCTCGAGCAGAAGCGCTGGAAAGAATGGAGTATGTTATTCTTGGGTATCTTTGTAGGTCTTTGGATTGTAAGCCTTGTACCTGCCGACACACCAGACCATCCTGCTTTTGTATTTTTGAGTGGTGCGATTGCTATTTGCGCCATGATACTTCCGGGCATCTCAGGTTCTTACCTGCTGCTGATTATGCGGAAATACGATTACCTGCTTTCTCATATAGGGATGATCGGTGGGGTTGAAACCATGGATGGCATCGTAGGTCTGTTGCCATTTTTTGCGGGTGCCATCATCGGTCTAGCGGCTTTTTCAAGATTCCTGTCGTGGTTGTTGAACCGTTATCATTCACAAACATTGTCGTTATTAATTGGCTTTTTGATAGGTTCGCTTTTTGTAATCTGGCCCTATCAACAGCGGGAGTATGTAGAGCAAATCAGAGAGGTGGAAGAATTGCCATTGGATGATGAACTCGTTCTTCAACTTCAACGGGAGGGGGTAAATGAAAACCTACCGGAATACAAACGATTAGGTGATGTAATAAACCCAGATGCCACTTTTGATGAATTTAAACGCATTGAAGTTGAGACAGTGAAGAAAAAGATGCTGAAGTCGAATCCCTATATGCCAGATCTTCAAAAAGCCAAGAAAGAAGGGGTTAACTTTTGGGGTGGCATCGCCGGAATTTTGATTGGAATGGTATTGGTAGGAGGGCTTGATCTGTTGCGCAATAAAAGCGTGTAAGTACTTTCTTCACAATATCTTCACATAGGTTTACGATAGTATAGTAACACCACTAATAAATAGGGAGGTATTGTATGAAAGCGGACAGAATTCTCATCCCAACCGACTTTTCACCTCAATCGCACGCTGCTTTAAAGCTCGCTAAAACTTTTATCGATATTTATGGTTGCGATGTCAGCTTGATCCACATTGTGCCACTGAGTATGTATTTTGGAGAAAGCTTTGAGCACTTAGGTTTGCCACTCGACCTAAATGTGGATGTGTATCCTAAAATCCTAGAGAACACCCAAGAACGCTTGGATGAACTAGCAAAGGAATACATCCCCAAAGAATACCTCGAAAAAGCTAAAGTGATGGTAGATCGTAAGCCTTCGGAAGCCATTGCACGCTATGCCAAAGAAAACGACTATGATCTCATACTGATGAGCTCGAAAGGGGGGCACGAATCTGAATGGTTCAGAGGAAGCATCACTAAAAAAGTGATTCGTTATTCGAAAGTACCAGTGCTCACAGTAGATGATGTATTCGTGAAGGAAAAGCTAGAGAACATCGTATCGCCTGTTGACCTTTCTGATACCTCTATGAAGGCTCTTCCTGCGGCTTTCGAGCTTGCCTATCAATTCGATGCCAAACTGACTCTGCTGCACGTTAGTGAGTTGTACGCCCATGATGGGTTTGGGAACTTAGCTCCGATTCCTGGAATGGATGAACCCACAGCATATGAGGCAATCATGGATAAAATTGAAGCCTTCTTTGCAGATCATTTTGAGGGTAAGTATCGCTTACAAAGAACGGGTACTCCTTATGAAGATCGAATCGTATACACCGAAGGAAACAACAATAAATCGATACCCATCGAGACCGAAGTGTTACGCGGTATATCGGCCCATCATGAAATAACCGAATATGCCAACGAACATGCCGACCTCCTGGTACTTACAACACATGGACGTACGGGGCTCGCACACTTCTTCTTAGGCTCAACAGCTGGGAATATTGTGGAACACGCACAAGTACCGGTTCTTACCATCCGGCCTGAAAAACTAGGAGCAAAGTCGAAAAAGGAAAAAGAAGAGTAATAGAGAGTATACTTAGTTTCGGCGTAAGGCCCTTTCGGTAAAACGCCAATCAGGGATGTTTTCGTTAATCACACGGTTACTCCAGTTCAGCTCTGTTTTTCGATTCGCTGAAAGGTCGAACATCACCATGGTGTTGGCACGCCATACATTGTCTACAACATTGGAAAAGTTGGAAGCTTCCAAACGCTTCACCATGGTATCTTCTTCATCGAAATACTCCGCCTTTTCAAGGGCGTACCGTTCTGTATTGATGTAGAACTTGATATAAGCATACTGACTGTCGTCTTTTTTAGTAGCCTTGAGGATGGCTGTATTTCCTTCCTCAGAAAGCAACTCAAAATCATAGTCGTCAGGATTTTGGTCACCAAGATCTTCGTAAGTGAAGTCAGAGCCCATAAATCGGTCTCCTTTTTGAGAACTCGTTATAGTTTGAATTCGACCTAGTGCAGGCAGGTATAGCTTCTGCACTTCATTGCTACCATCATTTAAAGTTAAAAAACCAGTGCCGCGAACATTGGCAGGCTCTTCAAACTGAAGGAGTGTTTTTTCTTCATCCCCTTTAGCATATGAATAGGAGGTGAGTACACGTTTTCGTGTTCGACCTCGGCTATCATAAATCACCATATTCATGTCGGTACGTTCGTAGGTGATTGAATTGCGACGGGCGTCAACTTCTTCAAAAATTTGGGTAGCACGTTCTGAGTTCTGTGCCAACACTAACGTTGGAAGGGCACAAAGAGTAAAGAGTATAGACCAGAAACGAGTCGTTTTCATAGCAATGAGATCAAGAGTTTATTGATGGAGAAAGGTAAACGTAAATAAGGGGAGAAACCATTCACGAAAATTGGCGGAAAGCTAAAAAAAGGCTTTTAAATAGCTGTGAAACCTTGTAACTCACTAAAGCAGACTATTCAAAATAATATATTGCATTAGGTTTAATGTGAGATCATATAAAATGATTGATAGCTCGAATATGAAAACTAATCTCATCAGATTATAAACTTCTTAAATCATAAAATATTACAATTTAAAAGTTCGAGAAACGGTATAAAGTTATTCTAAATCACCTGATGAACCACGGATTTGTTCTTGTATGGTAAAGTTTAACTCGAATGTTGTGCCATAAGAAGTGGAAGAAAAATTCATTTGCGCATCTAATTGAGAACTAAGTGTTTTAATTAAAGTAATTCCTAAGGATTCTGTTTTGTTGAGATTGAAATCCACTGGAAGCCCACAACCATTGTCCTTTATATTTAGGTATAGTTCCTCTCCTTTTTTAAATAGATCTATAACTATTTTTCCCTTTTCTTGAATATTAAAGGCATGTTTCAAACTATTTGTAAGTAACTCATTGATGATCAGTGTTAGTGGAACGGCTTGATTAATATTCATATATATCTCTTCCGTGTTCAGTTCAATCACTATTTTATTATTTATCTGAAATGATGAATAAACATGATCGACAAGCTCTTTTAAATTTTCTAGAAAATTGACCTTTGAAAAACTTTCGGATTTATAGAGCTGTTCATGAAGTAGTGCGATGGATTTAATACGACTTTGACTGTCATTTAAAATCATTGACAGCTTTTGGTCGTCAACTGCAAACACTTGTAATTGTAACATCCCAGAGATTAAAGCCAGATTATTTTTTACTCTATGATGAATTTCTTGTAAAAGTGCTTCTCTTTCTCTTAAGCCTTCCAGAATTTTTTCTTCTCTTTGTTTATGAGCGGTAATGTCCTGAAAACTTCCATACAAACGAATGCAAACCCCTTCGTTAAAATAAGGCTTCCCAATAGCTCGAACCCATCGTTTATTGCCTTTCGCTGTTAAAATTTGTGCCTCAACATCCCACGGTTGATTATTGTCAATAGCATTTTTTAACCCGAGTTCAATTTTTTTCCTATCTTCTGTTTCTGTATAAAAATTAATGGCTGTTTCAAGTTTGGGCTCATAATCATCGGGCACTTCGTGGATCTCTTTTGTTATTTTAGACCATATTATTTCATTTTTTACTAAATCCACTTCCCAGGCTCCGATTCGAGCCATATTATGAGCTTGATCTAAAAGTCTTTCTAATCGAATTTGCTCAGTTATATTTACTCCAGTTCCTAAAATGTAGTTTTTTCCATCCTGAACAAAATGAGAGCCAGTAAGATAGAAATATGGTAAGTTTCCATCTTTAGTTCTTATTTTTGCGATAATAGAAGCAAAACCCTCTTCAAAGGCATTTTGAATGGCTCTTATTATTTTTTCGTGATCTTCTTTTAGATAAAAATCTAACGGATTCATATTATCTAATTCAGATCTGCTGTATCCTAAAGTTGTAATAAATTCATCATTGACACGGACGTAATTTTGTTCTTCATCTAAAACATAGAATAAACCAGGAAGGCTGTTAATGGCTCGGTCAATAAATTTTTTCTCACTTTTTAGTTCATACTCAATTTGTTTTCGTTCTTTAATATCAATTCCAGTTCCTAAAAGGAGTTTATCACCTCGTAGAATATCAACAATACCAGTCATGAGGTACGGTATTTTTTCTCCCGTTTTGGTTATTAGTGAAAGTTCTAGTTCCACATGACCTTCTTCAAAGGCTTTTTCAAATGCCTCTTGAGCTTTCTTCCGGTCTTCCGGACTTATAAAATCTATAAAAGGTAGTTCACTTTCTTTTTCAATGGAATAATCAACAATTGATTTAAACCTAGCATTTGTCCGGTTTATCTTTCCATCATTATTTAGAATAAAGAATATACCCGGCAGGCTATCAACAATCTTTTTGTTCAAATTACTGGTTGCCTCTAATTCCTGTTCATAAGTTATTCGGTCACTTATATCTCTGGTAGAGGTTTGTATTTCATTTATTTCACCAGTTTCAAGATCTAAGATAACTTTACCAATTGTTTCAACCCATAACCATTCACCATTTTTTTTCTTTAAACGGTAACTGATTTTGTAGGACTTAGGATTTTTCAGAATTGATGAATGTAGTGTTTCTATTTTTTCAAGGTCATTTGGATGGATAAATAAATAGGCTGATTTTTCAATTAATTCTTCTGGTTTATATCCTAGTAGAGTCATAAGGGAAGGTGAGGCATACAGGTATTTTCCATCCTTCGTATGTCGGCTAATCATATCCGTCGAATTCTCCGCCAACAAGCGGTATCGCTCTTTTTCATCCTGTAGATAATCCATGTTTAATTTACGCTCAAAGAGTAGAGACATTTGTTGGGTAGCAGCTTCAATGATGCCTTGTAGTTCTTCGTTTTTATCACACTCATTTTCTGTATATAATTCAAGTACAGCTTCAGTAACGTTATTTACAGTAATAGGTAATAGTAAGCCACTTTTTAGATTGGATTTCTTTATTCCATCTGTCCTATAGTACTCATCATTCTCCTTAACACTTTTAAACCATTTGGGTTTTTTATTCTTTGCTACTTTACCGATAAATCCCTCTCCTGAGGGGAAAGTTAGGGTGGTTGTTTCCTCAATAAATGCATTATACTTCTCTTGATTTGATTTATGCCACACATTCAAGGGAACAAAAAGTTTTGCTCCTTCATTAAAATCTTTGATATATAAGTGACCTAAGTCCCAACCAAGAAATGAGTTTATCTTGTCGAGACACATCTCTAGGGCGATACTAAAAGAAGTATTATTATTGATGGTCTCAGTAATCTGTTGTTGTAATACTTTGACCTGATACTGCTTTTTTAACTCTGCTTCTGCTTTTTCTCTTTCCCTTATATCCCGAATAATACTGTAAATTTGATGTTCTTTATCTAAAGTTTCTAATCGAGAAATTATTTCTACAGGGATGATATTACCATCATTTGATTTTAGTAATAGCTTACCCTTATAACTTTGTTTGGAAGTGACTGAGAAAATATCTAGAAATTCTAAAAATTCTTTCGGCTCTTTGGCAAATAGATCTTCCCATTTAAGATTTCTCACTTCTTGGTTTGTATACCCCAAAAGTTTGATAAAAGCATTATTAGCATCAATGATCTTTCCTTTATTAGTAGGTTCTGCAATAACAAGCCCATCTAAACTAGACTCAAATAACAGGGTATAGCGTTTCATAGCTTGTTGTAAAGCATATTTAGCGCTTATTATTTTTTGTTTTTCCTTTGAATCTTTAATGGCTCTTAGGGAAGTTTTAGCAAGTCTTTTCTCAGCATTATTCCTTTCAAGGAAATCAACGGCTCCTTCTTTTATAAGCTCTACAGCTTTTTCTTCCCCTATAGACGCAGAAACGATTATAATAGGCACGTCATCTTTCAAGGTATTTCTTAACCTTATAGCTTGTAATCCATTGATATCAGTCATCTCATAATCAGAAATTATGAGATCCATGTCGAAGCTTAATAATGCGTTTCTATATGCCTCTTTATCATGAACAATCTTGACCTCGCCAAATGGTGCTTCAGACTTGATTAAATACTGTTTAAAAATTTGGGCTTCATTCTTATTACCAACGAGAATTAACGCTTTATAACTCATAGGGACCGTATTACTCATGTAATTGTTTCCTTAACCTGCCTAACTAAGAAGAAGTCACTGGGGTTTATTAATAATAAATTTTAATTCAACCGATGTAGGATTCAATTTTAATAATCAATCCTAATAGGGCTTGTTTAATAGTGAAGAAATTACTTCAATTTTCTTTATCGACTTTTTGTACAGTTCACTTTAGACTTAAATTTTTTTGTGTCTAGTAAGACCGTAGATTAGTACCTATTGAATCAGTAATAAAATTGAATTTTAAATTATAATCATGCGAAGCTTTCTCTTTTATTTAATGACAGATATATAATGCCTAAAGAGGTTTAAAATATGATCCGTATTTCAATAAGACATGCTGATTTCTTGTTCAATTTTATTAATAATTTTCCTGTGAAAAATTAAATTATAATGTAATTAGGATTTAAATCTATGACCTCTAAATAGTGTCAAATTCTAAATATTTGATTCTTTTTTTATATGTTGTGAAGTTTCTGAAGAACTAAATAAATCTTATTTCTATTCTTAAAATGATCTAATATTTCAATTTTTAAAAAACCCTAATGGGGTAAAAATATAATATGAGTAAATCATTATTATGTATGCTAATAGAATTCACAATAAACTCATTATAACCTGTACAGATAAATTTTTGATTCAATAGATTATTTATCTTTTTGGTTATGTATAAGTTCAATAATTAGGATGTTAAAAATCAATAAACTTATTGACTATTCTAATAAGTAGTATGTTTAAAGGCAAGATGATTTCTAATAATTTTATCCGAGATAGGAAAGACAGTTCTTAGAGTTTATTAATAAGTTTTACGAGAATCAGAAAAATTAGCCTCTAAAAAAACTAAAAAAATTAAACTAGAAATGAGTCGTTTTCATAGCATTGAGATCAAGAGTTTATTGATGGAGAAAGGTAAACGTAAATAAGGGGAGAAACCATTCACGAAAATTGGAGGAAAGCTAAAAAAAGGCTTTTAAATAGCTGTGAAACCTTGTAACTTTGTCGCCCTTTAAGGCCGGGCCCATAGCTCAGTTGGTTAGAGCAGTCGACTCATAATCGATTGGTCGGGGGTTCAAGTCCCTCTGGGCCCACTCTCAACCCATGTAAGTCATTGATTTGCATGGGTTTTTTTGTTTTGTAGTTATGTGATCGATCCGATGGATTACCCATCGGATCGATGGTGGGGCAAGAACGGGTTGGTTGTGTTGAGTTCATCTGGTCGCTTGTTCATCCATCGGACGGGCCATCCGCCCGATGGAGGTCGGGATGGGGGTTACAAGCTCATTCCGAAGGGAGTAAGGTATTTTTTCCAATCTAACTAAGTACGACCCGATGGATCGTCCATCGGATCGATGGTGGGGTAAGAACGGGTTGGATGCTTTGTATTCAACTGGTCGCTTGTTCATCCATCGGACGGGCCATCCGCCCGATGGAGGTTTTCAGCTCATTCCATAGATGTTTTAAGTCTTTGACTTAAAACTAGCAGTAATGCAATACTGAGTCTTGCATTAAAGGTTAAATTCTATAGATTTAGCTTATGCCTTTCAAGATTCATATCCATCTAATAGCACATTTTATAACATTTGCTGTAGTAGAGTCTGTAATGGAAGTCAGGAGACTTCTTTGTCTAGGATTTTTAAGTTACAAACTTAAAAGATCGTTAAGGGAGTGTTACTCAAAATCTGAAAAGTAGTTTAAATCATGAGTCGATATAATTGGGCCGATCTTAACAAGCAGCAAGTAGGTACTTACTCTGAATACTTTGTTAAAATGGAATTAACAATGTATGGCTTTCAAGTTTATACCACTGAAGTTGATGATCGTGGTATAGATTTTATAGCGAGATATGAACATAATCCTTTCATTGAAGTCCAGGTAAAGTCAGTTCGAAAGCCAGGTTATGTATTTTTAGAAAAAACAAAATTTGAAATAAAGGAATCCCTTTTCTTGGCCCTTGTACTTTTAACTCAAGGAAAGACACCAAAATTATATTTAATTCCTTCAAATGTTTGGAAATCACCTAATTCTCTATTTAAAAATAGAGACTACAAAGGGAAGAAGAGTAAACCTGAATGGGGGCTAAATCTATCCCTCAAGAATATGGTGTATTTGGAAGAATATTTATTTGAAAATACTGTTTTCACTCTTAAAACTAGAACTAGCATGTAGAGGTTATTCTCGACTAAGGCATTCTTTGGAATCTAACTAAGTGCGTTCCGATGGATCGCCCATCGGATCGATGGTGGGGGCAAGTTGCGTTGAGTTTATCTGGTCGCTTGTTCATCCATCGGACGGGCCATCCGCCCGATGGGGTTCCGAATCAGTAAGTTGGTTTAGAGATTAGCTTACTTAATTCTCTTTTTTCTCAAACTTATTTTGAAGGCCATTCAGGAAGTGGCGGAGGTATTGATCATTACACGCTCGATATTTAGATGAACTAGGCTTGCGGAAGAAGGCACTGAGTTCGTGAGCACTAATACTTTTATCCACAGACTCATATAAGTCCAAGATTTCATCCGACTGTAAATCGAAAGCGATGCGTAGTTTTCGGAAAATGATGTTGTTGTTTAGCACTTTTTCCGGTTCTGGTTGAGCACCTTCTTTCTTACCTCTTAATTGATTTATCAATCCATTTAGAAAAATCGACATTTTTATATCTGGCATATCCACTTTCACAGGATCTTCGTCTTTCTTGAGCCAAAGGGTTACCTCTTTCTGAGGTAAAACATGATCAGCCTGAGCGAAAACTTCAGTCATTTTTAAATCATTGTATCCTAGTATATATCGCAGGCGGCGAAAGATGTCGTTATTGTCCATGGATGGAGGTTCAATCAAAAATTATACGGTAAGCTATAAGGTACCGATTATGCAAACCGAAGACTACCGATAGTTCAACCAATTCCTTTAGGTCCGATGGTGAGGTATATAGGTAGGTTGTCGGGTTGATATCTCATCTATCGTACGGGCGATCCGCCCTATGGTTCTATGCTTGTGGTTTAGATCAGGAATGTTCCGCAGCAGAGCTATTGAACTAGGATGGAATTGATAAGGTGGCAATGCCCGGTCCGACGGATAGCCCGTCGGGCCGATAGTGAAGGTGTTGCCGCAATACATCTACCGGAAGAGTACTCTGCCCGATGGATATTAACCGAACTTATCCCTTCTTTTTAATGCGATTGAAAACCGCCCACACAAAGAGAGCCCAGATCACTAAGATTCCTTCGAGATAAAGAATATAAATTGGCCATTCAGGAAGTATGCTAAAGAAGGTAGTGCCTGGCGGCTTAGCCATGATATAGAGATAATTACTATTCAGAGCGAGGTTAATGGGGTATAAGATGGCGGCTACTACATTTAGTGCTAGAACGGAATTTCGAACATCTTTAAGGGTGAGTCCCCAACCCCACTTCATGGCAGGATAAAGAGCGAGTATCACTAACATAAGGTGAACGAGCCAATAGCGAATGGCGTCGTAATGAAATAATGAGAACTCTACAGAGGGAGTCAGGTTTGCTTGTGAAACGCCAATGATCACCCAAAAGAAGATAGCCGCCCATACTTTCTGGCTTTTCTTATAGTACACCCACATCATCACCATAGGTAGGAAATTGCACATATGAAGTGGGATGTCATGCGCAGGATCGAAACTACCAGCTATTATATTTAATGGGATCTTTAATAGCTGAGAAAGGGAAAGAATTACGGCAACAGCGAAGAGTACCTTTCTTTGGTAATCCTGTTTCTTAGGATTCATGAATTGGAAAAAAATCACCGAAAATAGGAGGAAGATTCCAAGTACGGCATAGTGTTCCACACCGTAGGAAGAAAATAAGTGCGTAGTTTCGAAAAATGTATTCAAGAATAAAGTCTCAGCGTTTTTGTGGAAGGTAGAAAAAATTGAGAATTATTAAGTGCTATTGTGCTTGCTGGAAATGGGACTATTAATGAAATATAACTTGTAGATTTTTTCTAGTGTTGTGTTATTAAAGTGTCAACCGTAGTAAGTCATAGTTTTCATTATTGTATAGTATATCATCAGATTACACGAATTATTGGGTTTTTAAAGATAGATTAAGTTATAATCTGAAAATTCCGATAGTTCCAATTTGAATCCCTCATGTCGTCTACTTCGTCACAACGTACCCCATTAAAATTGATAAGTGCAGCTGAAACAGAAAAGCGCTTAAAGTTACTTTATCAAATCTCTTCGCAGACGAGTACAGAACTACGCACTCAATTAGAGATGGCCTTAAAACTTACTACCGAGTTGATTGGGATGGATATCGGTATTATTAGCGAGGTAAAAGACGAAAATTATACGGTTCAATATTTTTACCCACCGGACTCAGGGCTACATGTAGGGCAAGAGTTTATTTTAGGCTCAACGTACTGCAGTATCACACTTAAAAGTGATGATGTAGTTGCTATCAACCACATGAGTGAAAGTGAGCATAATCGTCATCCATGCTACGAGGCCTTCTCCTTAGAATCGTATATCGGCATTCCTATTTTGATTGATGGCGAGCTTTATGGCACCATCAACTTTTCGAGCCCAAAGCCTAAAGAAGGTGGCTTCATCCCTTCTGATTATATACTTGTACGCTTATTAGGCGAATGGGTAGGTGCCACTGTAAAACGAGACCGTATTCAGACGGAATTAAGGCAGAAGAACGAGCTTTATGAACTCATATCTTCAAATTCCGCAGATATGATATGTATTCATGATGTGGAAGGCGTTTATGAATTCGTTTCCCCTTCATCTAAATCTATTTTAGGATATACCCCAGAGGAACTGTTAGGTAAGAACCACTATCATTTGATTCATGAAGAGGATATAGAATTTCTTCGCGAGAATACTCATAAAGACCTGCGCGATGCCAAAACAGTAAGCAGTGTAGAGTATCGCATCCGAAATAAAAAAGGCGACTACATTTGGTTCGAAAGTTCGGTTACCCCAGTGAAAGGGAAAGATGGCGAAGTACAGCAGCTACAATCTGTTTCTCGTGATATTACAGATCGTAAAAAAGTAGACCTGTTGTTTAAAAGTGCTCAAGAAATGGCCAACGTAGGAGGTTGGGAATTTGAAGTAGACACAAATCGCCTGTATTGGACCGATGAGTTATATAGAATTTATGAACTCCCTATTGGTAGCGAGATCAATTTAGAAGAAGTGATTGAATTCTTCCCAGGTTCATCTAAAGACAAAATTATATCTGTGATTAATAGAGCTGTAGAAAGAGGAGATAGCTACGACATAACGCTACCTTTTATAACAGCGAATGGCACTCGAAAATGGGTGCGTGCTATTGGTACGGCACATACTCAAGATGGCAAGACAAAGTCGATGAGTGGTACTTTTCAAGATGTCACCATTCAAATAGACAGCGAAAAGAAAATTGTATCGCAGAACGAACGACTCAAAGCAATTACCGCTACTCGTGATAAACTTTATTCGATAATTGCCCACGATTTAAAAGGAGCTTTTCAAGGAATACTTGGTATGGCGGAACTCCTTAAAATGGAATTGAAAGATATTATACCTGTTGAAAGTGATACTGAATTCAAACTTTCTCTTTTACATATGTCGGCTCAAAATGCCTATGAGTTACTTGAGAATTTATTGGACTGGGTTCGTATGCAGGATTCCGATATAGAGGTGAACAAAGAATCCATTGACTTAGAAGAAGTGCTGGTTAAGTCAATTTCATTAATGCAAAGTGCAGCATCTCGCAAAGGAATTGAAATCAAGCAAGAGATTTATCCCATTTTGATGGATGGAGATTCTAAGATGCTAGCCACGGTATTTAGGAACTTGATTAGTAATGCGATTAAGTACACCGATAAAGGTGGGGAAATAAAAATTTCTGCCAAGCAGCTCACCGATAAGGTTGAAATAGTTGTGCAAGATGAAGGCGTGGGTATGAATGAGGAAATTATTCAATCGTTATTTGATAAGAATAACAGACCTCAACGTAAGGGTACCATGAGTGAGAAAGGCACAGGCCTAGGACTCATTCTTTGTTCCGAACTTATCGAATTACATGATGGAAGCATTTCGGTGGAGTCTAAAGAAGGCGAAGGTTCTACCTTTACCGTATTACTCCCAATTCATTAAAAAGCTTATCCTTTTAGTTTAATATTGGTGAAAGGAGTGTAGAGACCTTTATCCTGATCTAAGCTAACTACCCAAAGTTTATCTACCATAAAAGTCTCGTCGAAAGTACGTTCTGCATATTTAGATTTCGCATCTTCGTAGATCTCGCGTGTTAAGCCTTTCGCAATAGTAATACGTGCTTCTGAACTTCCTTGATAGTTATTCTTGATGTGTAATTGTTGGCGGGTTCGTTCAAATTCTTGACTCATAAAAGTAAATACTTCCGATTCCTTAATGCGAAGATAGATTTGTTTGTTTCGATCATCGAAGCCAAATCCGTCTATTACAAAATCGAAAGCAGGAAGGTGTTCTAGCCTTCGTTGAATGAGAGTGAATACATCAAAAGTTCTGTGTTCAAGTAGTAAGAAACTACAAATGGTTATGTGTGGTGTGGTTCGTTCGGAAGCAAATGGCCCATAAGTTTTTCGGAATTCTTCCTTCAATAAGCGAATTTCCTTTGCAAGATTGGATGGTAGCCCAATAAATGTGCGGTACGCATTTAATGTATCTGGTTCACGGAAAAGGGGCATTTGGGATTTCATAGCAATCATATTCGTCTCATTTATTTAGGATGATAGAGGAGTGTAATAAATTCAAACATAAATCGCACATATATTTTATGTAAATATTATGTGCAAGTTTTTTTGGGGGTTCTCTTCTAATAATGTGTAGTAAGGACATCTACATTTTAAATCACTAAATAAAACATGGAGTATCGTCATGAGAAAAATCATCCCATCCTTATTCATCATGCTATTGGCATTTACAGTAACCACTGAGGCGCAACAACGCAGAACCCGAGTGAATACGAATGTTGAAGCCAAAGAAATGGTGCAAAAACGTCAAATGATGACCAAGCAACGCATGCAAAAAAAGGATCGCTTTCAGGAGTCGCTTACGGAGCAGCAGAAGGAACAAATTAAAGAAATAACTTTAAGTAGCCGTAAGGAAACGATTTCATTACAGAACCAGTTAGCTGAGAAACACGCAAGAATTCGCACACTGTCTACAGGTGATGACTACGATGAGCAAGCGCTCAACAAAGTAATCGATGAAGCAGCTGAATTGCGTGCCGAGATCACGAAAGTGCAATTGACAACTAAGCATTCCATAAGAGAAACATTGACGGATGATCAAAAAGTATTATTCGATTCAAGAATGCAAAAAGCTGGCAAAAGAAAGAAAATGATGAAAGCGCGTTCCGCACGTCGTAATAAGTAATCATACAAACTGCTGGTCAAAGAGAGATAAAGCCACCTTCGGGTGGCTTTTTTTATGCACATCTTTTTCCTGAGTTAAGGAATGCCTATCGTTGGCCATGTTTGGCAGAAAACGCAAAGAAATTACCTCCACACTTAGTATTAAAGAACTCGAAGTTACTGTAACTCGAAAAGCAGTGAAGAATATCAATATTCGAGTGAATCGAAGCACAGGTGCCATCAGAGTTTCATGCCCGCACCAAGTTAGAGATCGGGATTTGCAAAAATTTCTGGAGCAAAAACTTCTCTGGATTCGAAAGCACCAATCTGCAAAGGAGATACGCCAACAGGCTAAAAGGGAATTCACTTTTGTTGAAGGAGAGGAGCATCTATTTAAAGGGGAGCTATTTCGATTGCGTTTTGTAGAGAATGTGAACGCTAACTTTATTGAGTTTGAAGATGGTGAGCTCCGCGTTGGTAGTGTACTCAAAGGAAATACAGTTCGCTTGAAGAAGCTAATTGAAGATTTCCATCGCGGGTATTTGAAGCAGCAGATTCCAGCTCTTATCGACAAATGGGAACCCATAATGGGGGTTCAAGTAACGGAATTTGGGGTGAAGAAAATGAAAACGCGATGGGGGACCTGTAATATCCGAGCACATCGCATTTGGCTAAGCTTAGAACTAGCTAAAAAAAGCCCAGAACTGCTTGAATATGTGGTAGTGCATGAGATGGTTCATCTACATGAGAGATTACACAACGCTCGCTTTAAAGCGTTTATGACGCAATACCTTCCACACTGGCCAGAGTTGGATAAGCAGCTAAATGGGAAGATGTGTTAAGCTCGCTCAGCGAGTTCTAACCACTCTAATTCTTTTTCTTCCAGAGTTTCTTTCAGTGTTTCGTAGGTTTTTGAAGTCTCTTGTATAGCTTCAAAATCTAGTTCTCCTGAACTTAAGCTAGCTTCAATTTCAGCGAGTTCTTTAGTGTGTTTCTCGATCTCTTTTTCCAGCGCATTGTATCGCTTTCGTTCTTTAAAGCTCAGTTTTTGAGCATCGGAAGCCGATTCTTTTGAGGCGGATGGGCTTAGCTTCTGTGTTGCTTGCTTAGCTTTTTGCTCAGTTGCTTTTTTGGCTTCTTCCTCCTGGGCAGCTTGAAGTTGTTTGTATTCCTGATAGGTGCCGTTGAAATCTGAAATCACTCCATTTCCTTCGAATACAAAGTAATGTTGCACTAGGTTGTCCATGAAATAACGATCATGGGACACAATGATAAGACAACCGCCAAAATCAGCTAAAAAGCTTTCTAGCTTCTCCAGTGTGATGAGGTCTAAATCGTTAGTGGGCTCATCTAAAATTAAGAAATTCGGGTTCTTGATAAGCACCATCATAAGCCCAAGTCGACGGCGTTCTCCACCACTTAGCTTCTTAACAGGAGTGTATTGCATCTTTGAGTCGAAGAGAAAATGCTCTAAGAACTGCGATGCTGAAATGGTATCGCCATTGGCCAGTTCTATGACTTCAGCTACTTCTTTTATTACATCAATAACTCGTTCATTTTCTTTGAAAGTGAGCCCTTGCTGCTTGTAATGCCCATAAATGATGGTTTGGCCCGTTTTAACTTCACCAGAATCTATGGGTTCTTCTCCGGTTATAACTTTTAAAAAGGTACTTTTACCAACCCCGTTTTTCCCAATAATGCCAATGCGTTCTCCTTTTTTGAAGGAGTATTCGAAGTTGTCTAGTATTACTAGATCCCCATATGATTTGGATACGTTTTCGAGTTCCAGGATTTGCCCGCCCATGCGCGACATATTTACATCGAGCTGAACTTCTTTCTGAACACGGCCTGATTTTGCTTTCTTTTCAGTTTCGTAGAAAGCATCAATGCGGCTTTTTGATTTGGTGGTTCGTGCCTTCGGTTGGCGACGCATCCACTCCTGCTCTTTCTTCATCAACTTGCCCGCTTTGGCAACTTCAGTGGCATATATTTCTTCGCGCTCGGCTTTCTTTTGAAGGAAATATGCGTAATTCCCTTTGTGGTGGAACAGTTCACCATGTTCAATTTCTAGAATATGATTACACACTCTGTCAAGGAAATAGCGATCATGCGTTACCATAAGTAAGGTCATAGTGCTTTTTGCTAAATATCCTTCAAGCCATTCAATCATTTCCACATCCAAATGGTTGGTAGGCTCATCTAAAATCAACAGATCGGGTTCATCTAGTAGAACAAATGCCAGTGCTACTCGCTTTCGTTGTCCACCTGACAGGGATGAGATGGGTTGTTCTAGATTGTGAATATTTAAAACCCCAAGAATCTGCTTCAATCGTTGCTCGTAATCCCAAGCATTAGCTGCGTCCATTTTAGCTAAGGCTTTATCGAAGGCTTCTTGTGTCTTTTCATTATAGTCTGCCGCTTGATCTGCAACCGCCTTCTCATAATGCTGCACAATTTTGACCATCTCATTTGAACCGTGCGAGATATACTCTTCAATGGTAAGATGTTCATCTAGCTGGGGGTCTTGGGCTAAGAACCCAATTCGAATGCCGTTACGCACCATGACCTCGCCTGCATCTGGATTTTCCTGTCCCGCTAGGATTTTAAGTAGGGTTGATTTCCCGGTTCCGTTTTGTGCAATAAGGGCTGTTTTATCGCCTTTACTGATGCCAAAAGTTAAATTTTCGAATAGGAGTTTAAGCCCGTACTTCTTAGTAAGATTTTCTGTAGATAAATAGGTCATAATAGCGCTCGATGAATACGCTTAATATACGGGAATAAGCTATTGATATGTGAAGTAAACAATAGATTATCTTAACCAAGATTTACTATCAGGACATCAAACAAATAGAATAACCAGCGCTGCATAACTTAATACGGCTAAAGAACCCGCTACAAGTGCTAGAGGGAACTGGGTCTTCACATGATCCATGAGATCGCAACCTGTGGCTAAGGAGGATAAGATGGTAGTATCTGAAATGGGTGAACATTGGTCGCCAAAAACAGAGCCTCCAATTACAGCACTAAAGCACAATGTTAAGAAAAATGGATCGGGAACTATGGCCCAAGCTAAGGGGATGGCCACCGGAAATACTACCGCATAAGTTCCCCAAGAAGTACCAGTTGAAAATGCGATAATCATACAAAAGGCCATTAAAATACCGGGTAAAATTACGGGACTTAGGGAGTCTCCTACTAATTCTACTACATAGTTGGCGGTTCCAAGAGTATCAGCCACCTCTTTTAAGGTTACCGCAAATGCCAAGATGATGGCACCAATGGTTACACCTTTGCAACCATCTACAAACCCGTCGATGGTTTCTTGTAATTTCATGCCTTTAGCTACCGCAATTAATATCCCAGCTAAAACGGCCGCTACAAAAGCTTCAGCAATGAGTAGGGTTGACTCATTTCCCTTATCAAGAATAAAGTAAGTGTATAGGAATGGGATGATGGCAACACCAAGCAAGGTTCCAATAGGTCCGATGAAATCAATTAAGCCAGGATTGTAATTCGCGGGTACTTTGTTTTGTGTGAGTTCGTCGGCCGCCATTGGCATAGCGCCATCTCGGTCTAGTTTCCCTTCTTCGCGGGCCCGTTTAATGGCAGCCCTCATTTGCTTTCCTGGAATCCAAGGGAGAAGATTTGCTGAAAAAAGCAGTGTTATTAAAATGGAGAAAATCGCATAAAAGTTGAAAGGTAGAGCTGAGAAGAAGAAAGCGATACTTTCTTGTGTGGTGCTGAAGAGCTCATTGGTTCCAATCACTAAACCCGCTACATAAAAAGGCCACACATTAAAGGGAATGAGTGTGGCTATTGGACTTGCGGTTGAATCCACTACATAAGAAAGTTCTTCATGCGATACTTTGTGTTTGTCGGCGATTGGCCGAACTGTAGCGCCTGTTAACACCGTACTAATGGTTCCTCCTTGATGAAATACGATGCCCATAAACCAAGTAAATAATTTGGCTGATCTTGGACCATGAACCATCTTCTCGCTTGCCCATGATGCAAACTTCTCGGCCCCACCCGTTCGAGTCCATATACCGATGAGCCCGCCTAGTGCCCATAGATAAACAAGAAGAATTAAGGCAAAATCCTGTGTTCCAATGGAGGGGATCAGGAATTCCTGTACCACATTAATTTTATTGGATATTACAGCTCCTAAACAGATGCCCAAGAATAAGGAACTGGCTACTTCACCGGTATAAAAAGCAAGAAAGATAGCTAATAAGGGAGGAGTGATGGACCAAAAGCCATAGTGCCCATTTTGTTGTGTGAAACCATCAGTAAAAAATAAAAATATCACCGATAGAGTGAAGGTGAGTAGAAGGCCATGTACGATCTTTTTTCGAATGGCTGGATCCCCAAATTTGTCAGCTATACTCAAAACTTTTCCCTTTATGTTTACAATTACTTGCTGCGACACTATACAAAATCCAAAGAACATTCAGAAAATATTCCCACATACATGAAGTGAATATTTGCAAAATTCCCAAGATCTGTTTTTTTGTATTAAAGACTCACTTAACGGGAGAATATTATGACGGTCAGAGATTTGCTTAAAAATAAAGGAACAGAAATTTATTCGGTGAACCCCGAGGAAACGGTTTATGATGCCATCGCCAAAATGGCTGATTTAGACGTAGGAGCCCTATTGGTTATGCAAGATGATGAACTTGAGGGAATCATATCAGAAAGAGATTATCGCAATAAAGTGATACTGAAAGGTCGTGCTTCAAAAAGTACTTGGGTGCGCGAAATAATGACGGATAAAGTGGTGTGTGTAGAACCCTCTGATTCAGTAAACTTGTGTATGCAACTCATGACGGATAAAAGAATTCGTCACTTACCTGTGATAGATCAAAATAAAGTGGTTGGTGTGGTATCCATTGGGGATGTAGTGAAATCGATCATTCAGAATCAAAAAGTCGAAATTGATTCCCTGCGCGATTACATAGCCGGAGGTTCGGGATACCCCGCATAATTAGCCCCGTTGATTCTAAATTAGGGTATTGAAATACCTTGAACTCTCCGTACCTTTGAGCTTCATAAAATTGAACCAAAGAGGATTAGTTTGAGCGATCAGAAGATAATTTTTTCGATGGTTGGGGTGAGCAAAGTTCACAAGCCCAACAAAACTGTTTTAAAAGACATTTACTTGTCTTTCTTTTACGGAGCTAAAATAGGTGTGCTCGGTTTAAACGGTGCAGGTAAATCTACGTTGCTCCGCATTATAGCCGGCGAAGACAAGGATTATTTAGGAGACATCAGTGTGCAAAAAGGCATCACTTTTGGATACCTCCCTCAAGAGCCACAGTTAGACCCGGAAAAAACAGTTAAAGAAATTGTTGAAGAAGGAGTTCAGGAAACGGTTGACCTCATCAACGAATATGAAGCCGTTAATGCTGCTTTTGCTGATCCAGACGCCGATTTTGATGCGCTTATCGCAAAACAAGCGAAACTTCAAGATCAAATCGATCGCCTCGAAGCATGGGATTTAGACAGTAAGCTTCAGCAAGCCATGGACGCGTTAAGATGTCCTCCAGGCGATACTTCTGTTTCTGTACTTTCAGGGGGTGAGGCTCGCCGTGTAGCTCTATGCCGCCTACTACTGAAGAAACCCGATGTGCTATTGCTTGATGAGCCTACCAACCATTTAGATGCTGAATCAGTGGGTTGGTTAGAGCAACACTTAGCACGTTATGAAGGAACAGTAATCGCCGTGACCCACGATCGTTATTTCTTAGATAATGTTGCGGGTTGGATTTTAGAACTAGATAGAGGAGAAGGTATTCCGTTTGAAGGAAACTACACCTCATGGCTAGAGCAAAAATCAGAGCGACTGCGCCAAGAGGAAAAGCAAGAATCGAATCGCCAGAAAACACTACAGCAGGAATTGGAGTGGATTCGTCAAAACCCTAAAGGTCGCCGCGCGAAAAGTAAAGCACGTATTAATTCGTACGAAGAACTATTGGCAAAAGACCAAGAAAAGAGGGTGGATGATATGCAAATCACCATTCCGGCAGGACCTCGTTTAGGGAATAAAGTAATTGTAGCCGAAAATGTAGCCAAAGGCTTTGATGATAAACTCCTTGTTGAAGACATGGAATTTCAATTACCTCCAGGTGGTATTGTGGGTGTGATTGGGCCGAATGGTGCAGGTAAAACCACGCTTTTCAAAATGATAATTGGGGAAGAGCAACCTGATAGTGGCTCCCTTGAGATAGGGGAAACTGTGCAGTTAGGATATGTAGATCAAAAGCGCCCATTAGATCCAAATAAAACAATTTGGGAAGAAATTTCAGGTGGACATGAGGTTCTAAAGCTTGGTAATAGGGAAGTAAATTCTCGTGCTTATGTTGCTCGTTTTAACTTTAGTGGCTCCGATCAACAAAAGAAAACAGGACAGATTTCTGGTGGTGAGCGTAATAGAGTGCACCTTGCAAAAATGCTTAAAGAGGGTGCCAATGTGTTACTCTTGGATGAGCCTACCAACGATTTGGATGTGAACACTCTTCGTGCACTCGAAGAAGCATTACTTGAATTTGCAGGTTGTGCAGTTGTGATTTCCCATGATAGGTGGTTTTTAGATCGTGTGGCTACACACATCCTTGCCTTTGAAGGGAATAGCCAAGTGTATTGGTACGAAGGAAACTATGAGCAGTATGAAGCTCATCGTAAAGAAAGACTTGGTATCACTGACGATCAACCAACTCGTATTCACTACAAGAAGTTGACGAGATAAATCATCTCTGTAAATTTATGTTGAAAAAGGCTCCTAGTTTCTAGGGGCCTTTTTTTATGGATTCAAACTCTAGTTCTACCGAAAATATTTAATGAAAGAGTTAATTAATCTCAGGAAGTACAAATGCTTCAATTTGTCTTAGTGAATCATTCATAGTGTATATAGTTTGGTCTATTACTGCGATGCCTCTCACTTTAGTTTCGAATAAAATGGATCCGAAATATTTATCTCCAGAACGTGAATATATATCAACGTAGGTGTGCATTCTATTAATAATTGTATTTTTGGCACTTACATACTGTAGAAATAGAAAGTCGTCATTATAAGAAACACCTTCTAAGCCAACAGGAGAACTTGGGGCTTTCTGACCATTGGATGTCTGACTACTTTCGGGATATTTTAAACGATCAAGTGTTTGAACAGTTTTTGTTGACCTGCCTTGAAGATCATAGAAAAACATATAACTAGCGTAAAAAGGTAAATAGATGAATTCATTCTTATTATTTGATGGAATTATTAAGCCGTCAAATGAAAGAATGTTAGCAAATTGATCGTTAGCTAGAGTTCCAAATGCATGTTCTACTTTGCCATTATTGTTTATTACTCTGAATAAGTCTTGTGTTAACCCCATTAAAACTATTGAACTATCAATCACAGTAACACGTAACTCAAAATTATCATAAGAAATAGGATCTAAAGTTGTTTTTGTGTGTCTTTCAAATCTTTTGACTTGGAAGGTTCCAGCATCGATAGCGTATAAAGTTTTTGGCGAGATAAAAACATCAAGTATTTGACTGAGTTCACCAGGACCTCTACCCTTACCGTTCCCAAACGTATCTATATACTTACCATCTTTGGTAAATCTTTTAATATGCATGTCTGCATAATCTGTTATGTATAAAGTGTCGTTAAACGTATCGAGCATCTCAGGTTTATAGAGATATTCGGTTATGTCAGAGTTTAATTGAATGGGTTGATTTGAGTTTTTCAACCAATTTCGATTCCAATCATTTTTAGTTTGAGATAATTTAAGCTCTTCATTTAAAGACAAGGAGGGATCAATAGCATTTAATCTATATAGTAACAATGAGCCTAAGATGATAATCAATGCTATAATGAATATTCTTATGTAAGTAATCATGCTCAAAAAATTTGAGCTTACATCTTACTGTAAGCTCATTAGAATTAATTGTTCTCAGGTATCCATTTACCCATGCAAGTTTTTGGTTCATTATTGCAATAGGTATATTGACACACTCTTGTGGTCGCTTCACCACACAAACTTTCACAATATTCTGTACAATCTTGAGCTTCTTGTGCTTTAACTGGGGATGTAAAATAAAAAACCAGTAATAATGTAAATAACGTGCTAATCAAAGCTAGATCAATATATTTAATGTTATTCATGTGTATATTAATTAGTTACAGTTAACTCCTATATAGTATATTTTTTTTTTTAAGAGATTCAAATTCAAAAATTATTGATGTTTAGGTTCTATTGACATCGCCGAAAAAAGCTCGTAATCTTTTGGCGCAACAGGTTTTCATGAATACCATGTGTATTCTGAAATGAAAAGGGAATCCGGTGAAAATCCGGAGCTATCCCCGTAGCTGTAAACTCTCAAGTAGATTCGGCATTATGCCACTGTTAGTTCACCCCGAACTGATGGGAAGGCGTCGACTTCTAGGAGTGAGCCAGAAGACCTGCCCGTTGTATTTCTGAATTTTCAGGCTTTCGGAGGAAAGGCCGGGATTAGATCCATCTCAGAATACGCAGGTTTTCTAGTATCTCATTTCCTGTGTCTTCGTTATCAAGATTTTATCCCCTCTAACAACCGGAAGCTCATCGGTAATCATTAATAAAACACCATGAGCAACAAAACATTACTAAGTATTTTTGCAGGGGTTCTGCTGAGCACCTCTTCCATTCAAGCACAGCAAACAAGTGTACCCGTGGATACACTAGAACTAAATACAGTTGTAGTTACAGCATCCAAAATCCCCACAGAAACACGCCAAACTACACGTCCTGTTGTAGTAATTGATCAAGCCGAGATTCGCAAAAGTGCGGGTAAAGACTTAGCTCAATTGTTAGATGATCAATCAGGGATTGTAATCAACGGCGCATTCAGTAACCCTGGTAAAGACAAGGGCGTTTACCTTCAAGGCGCAACCACACAGTATGTACTGATCCTAATTGATGGTCAGCCGGTAAATGATCCCTCTGGAGCAGGCGGAGCCGTAGATCTACGTCTTATCTCCCTCGATAACGTTGAGCGAGTGGAAGTGGTAAAAGGAAGTATGTCAACGCTTTACGGTTCTGATGCAATCGCAGGAGTGATTAATGTGATCACTAAAAAGCCTCAAGATAAAACAGTAGCTGTTAACGGTAAGGCAGCCTACGGTTCATATGAATCGGTAGATCTTTCAGCGGGAGTGAATGGCCGATTAAACTTACTAGGCTACTCATTGAATTACAGTAAGCAGACTACCGATGGGATTAGCGAAGCTAAAGATGAGAATGATGCTGGTAACTTTGATAAAGACGGCTTCAACCGCGACGCATTAAGTGCCAAGTTCGATATCGCTTTAACGGAACAGCTTTCTATTAAGCCCTTTGTGAATTACACCAATTATGAAGGTGATTATGACGGTGGCGCTTTTGCAGATGCCCCCAATAAGTACACGGCTAAATTGGTAAACCCAGGGGTAGATATTCATTTCGAAAATGATGCTTGGACCGTAAAAGGAGGCTACCAATACAATGAAGTTGAACGTACGTTCGAAAGTGGATTCGGTACCTCAGAATTTACAGGGAATATCCAGAACTTAGATATCTATAGTACCTATGCGGCCAGCGAAAATGTAACGGTTTTAGGTGGATTCAATTACCAGAAGCAAGTTTTAGACGACAACGATGCAAACACTAACAACCCGGATGCTACCTTAATCAGTCCTTATGTTTCTTCCATTTTAAAAGCTGAAAATGGCTTAGGTGCAGAATTAGGTTTTAGGTTGAACGAACATTCTGATGCTGGAACTCAGTTAACCTATAATTTCTCTCCATACTATAATGTAAATGAGAACATTCGAGTTCTTGCTTCTTATGCAACGGGATTCAAAGCTCCTACTTTAAACGAATTGTTTGGCCCGTTCGGTGCTAATCCTGATTTAGAGCCTCAGAAGAGCCGGTACATCGATTTTGGGATTGAATATTATGCCAATAACGGTCGTTTTAATGCAGAGGTGCTGTATTTCAACCGTCATATTGATGACGTAATCATTTATACATTCGGTACTGGCTACGAAAACCAAGATGAGCAAGACGATCAAGGTGTTGAGCTAAGTGCTAACTATTTGGTAAACGAATTCTTGACCGTTCAATCATTCTATAACTATTTAACGGGCGAGCAAACAACCCTAGATGGTTCTGGAAATGAAGTGAAAAGAGATAACCTTATTCGCAGACCTGAACATGCATTTGGATTTAGCTTTTTAGTAAGTCCAAGTAATGATGTGAATGTGAACCTACAAGTACGTCATACTGGCGAGCGTGAAGATGTATTCTTCAACCCTAATACATTTGCTAGCGAGTCTAAGACTTTAGATGCCTTTACCTTAGTTAATCTATATGCAGATTACACTTTATTAGAAGGGCAATTAACCTTATTTGCAGACATCAAGAACTTGTTTGATACCGACTACACTGAAGTGTATGGCTATAATACCATTGGTATTTATAGCAAAGCGGGTCTACGTTTTAACATCAGATAATCGTTCGAATTATGAAAATCAAAGACACTACTTTTAGAAATGGCTTTGCACTTTGCCTGGTCGCTGTTACAGCGGTTTGGCGAGTGCTTATGTCGCATGAACTCACCACGATTCCAGAGTTTAGTAATTTCAGTCCTGTTGGGGCAATGGCACTTTTCGGAGGAGCTTATTTTGCCCGCTGGAATAGTTTTATAGTGCCCGTTGCAGCATTGTGGCTCAGTGATATCGTTTTGAATAAGTTGGTATTCTACGGTGAATGGGTATTGTTTTATGAAGGGGCCGCGTGGACCTATGGCGCTTTTGTGTTAATGGCTCTTGCAGGAAATGTACTCATGAAAGATCGTACGGCATTAAACTTTGCAGGCGGTTCACTTGTAGTCGTGTTTATCCATTGGATTGTGACGGATATTGGAGTTTGGTTATACTCGAACACCTACCCTCAAACAGTAGAAGGGTTTATAGCATGTTTAATTGCTGCTATTCCATTCGAGCGTAATTTACTGTTTGGAACATTATTCTATGGTACTTTCCTATTTGTAGGGTATGAATGGATGAGTGCTAAATATTTCCAATTGAAAGCTCAAAAAGTAGAAGCCTAAACCATCGTTATTATGAAAGTAAGTTCTTTTCTTCCAGCCGCAACTCATATGATTTATGATTTAGGTTTAGATCAATATCTAGACGGTATCACTTTTGAGTGCCCTCCCAAAGCCTTAGAAGAGAAACAGGTTGTGGTACGTTGTGTGTTGGAAGGAAAGGAATACTCCAGTGAGGAAATTGATCGAATTTTTTCGGCTAGTAAAGCTCAAGGAAAAAGCCTGTATTACGTTGAAGATGAAATTCTGCAGTCTATTCAGCCCGATATCATTTTTACACAAGATGTATGTGAAGTATGCCAAATTGATACCGAGTGTACTTCAAGAGCAGTGGCTAAATTAGATAAAATGCCAAAGCTGATCCCATTAACTCCCCAATCATTACAAGATGTATTTGATTGCCTGATTACCATTGCGAAAGCGATGGGCTATGAAGAAAGGGCCTATACACTCATGGCTGATATAAATGAGCGTATGAATGGAATCACAGATCGATTGCGCAAACATAGAGCTCCGTTAAGAAGGGTTTCTTTGTTAGAGTGGTTTGATCCCATCTATAACTGTGGGCACTGGATTCCTCATCAAATTGGATATGCTGGGGGGATCGATATGCTTTCAAATCCATCGGGTGACAGTATTGTAATAGATTGGGATAAAATTTTACGATATGATCCTGAAGTACTAATCGTAGCACCCTGCGGTTTTGACGTTAAGCGAACACTCGCTGAAATGCACTTGCTAACTCAACGAAAAGGCTGGGAGGATCTTACAGCTGTGAAGAATGGTGAAGTATATGTAGCTGATTTCGATTTATTCACCCAACCGTCGGCAGGTACTATCATTCAAGGAATCGAACTTATGGCCTGCTTAATTCACCCTGAATTATTTGATTTGAGCCATGCTCTTTCTGCTAAATGTGTTCGACTGATGGACTTAGATAATGCCAAAATTCATGCCTAAACCAAGTTTCTTTAATTGGAGTGGAGGAAAGGATAGTGCCATGGCATTGCATAAGATGCTTCAAGATCCTCAATTCAACATTGAAGCCTTGTTAACTAATGTGAATAGCGACACCGATCGAATTTCAATGCATGGTGTGCGGCGTTCATTGTTGCAAAAGCAAGCGGAGTCCATTCAAATTCCCTTACACACTATTGAACTAAATTCATCCCCAAGTCTCAAAGAATATGAAGCGGTGGTTGATGAAAAACTTCTAGGGCTAAAAAAAGAGGGATTAGATACGGCTGTTTTTGGAGATATCTTTTTAGAAGATTTAAGAAGCTATCGAGAAAATCATTTTTCGAAGTCTGATATTGAAACGATATTCCCGTTGTGGGGACATAACACCACAGAACTAATGAGAGCTTTTATTGAGGAAGGATTTAAAGCCGTAGTTGTATGTGTGAAATCGGAATTGCTAGATGAATCATTTGTTGGGCGAGAATTGGATGATGATTTCATAGAAAGCTTACCTGATAATGTAGACCCATGTGGCGAAAATGGAGAGTTTCACACTTTTGTATATGATGGGCCTATCTTCACAAAAGAGATTCCGTTCGAAAAAGGAGAGGTCGTATTTAAGTCGTATAAAGCACCTCAACAGCAAGATGATGAGTGCAAATTATCGAACGAAACCGATGAGCAGAAAATGGGCTTTTGGTTTTTAGACCTTTTAGATACCCCTTAATCTTTTGTTCTAGGTATTTCCTTAACCGTTGAATGGAGATGTTTTATTTTCCAACCATCGGTAGTTTTTATCCAAACTTTTGTAACTGTTTCCTCTACTTTGGTTCGATCATCCTTATAATAATCCATCGTTCTTAAGGTATAGCCCGATTCATTGGTAAGTGGAATAATTTCCATGTGATCATTATTAAGAGTACCGAAAGGACGGGGTATTTTCTCACAAAACATACCAATCATTTTTTTAGACGGTGCCTTTCTACCGTTAGCATAGAACCCGATATCATCTGTCATGAGATCTAATACCGTTTCGCATTCACCTTCAATGAATGCTTTTTGCTCTTTGTCTGTGTGAGCTTGAATAGCTTGTTTTACGCTCTCGAAATCTTGAGCGTGAAGCTGGTTTTGAAATGAAAGTAGGGCTATTAGAAATAGCAGAAGGGTAGAGGTAAAACTAAGATTTTTCATAAAGGTAGGGTTTGTGATGACTCTAATTTGTTTAAAAATGAATCGAAAACAAAAGCACCAATCAAAATCTTCATTTTGCTTTAAACTGAGGTTCAACGATATTCACAAAAATTAAACACTCTCAAGGGACTTGAATGACCAAACCAACTACGGCCAAATCTAAAGGACTATTTTCGTGGGCGTTATATGATTGGGCGAATAGCTCATATTTCGTAATCATTCAGACTTTTATCTTTGCAGCTTATTTTACCAAAGCTATTGCAGAATCAGTTGAGATAGGTACTTCGCAATGGGGCTACATGATTGGTACAGCCGGCATTGTTATCGCTATTGGGGCACCCATTTTAGGGGCCATTGCTGATCAAGCGGGTAGGCGTAAACCTTGGATTGCGGCTTTTACCATACTCTGTGTGATAGCATGTTTTATGCTATGGTTTGCGGAACCTGGAACCGATTCACTTTGGATGGCTCTTATAATGGTGTTTCTGGCTACTGTGGGTGCTGAGTTTGCCTTTATATTCTATAGCGCAATGCTTCCTGATTTAGTACCCGCAGATAAGATAGGTCGTTGGAGCGGATGGGGTTGGGGACTCGGTTATGCAGGTGGACTAGCGTGTTTGTTAGTGGCTCTTTTTGCATTCATCCAAAC
The DNA here is from genome assembly GCF_000375465.1 of Balneola vulgaris DSM 17893. Lineage (NCBI taxonomy): Bacteria > Pseudomonadati > Balneolota > Balneolia > Balneolales > Balneolaceae > Balneola > Balneola vulgaris. The sequence continues at coordinate 44,991 of NZ_AQXH01000003.1, read as the reverse complement.
CGATGGTTTATGGTTGGGCTTAGATGCTTCAACGGCTGAACCAGTTCGAGCTACTTTTATACTCACGGCAATTTGGTATGCACTGTTTAGCTTACCCTTATTCTTCAATACAGAAGATACTCCTTCAACCAATAAACCTATTGGAAAGGCAGTGAAGGATGGCTTTGCTCAAATTCGGGCTTCACTACGAGAGGCTAAAAAACTAAAAAATATCGTTCGGTTTTTAGTAGCTCGTTTATTCTATAACGATGCTATTGTGACCATTTTTGCCTTAGGCGGTGTGTACGCTGCAGGTACTTTTGATATGGATGAAGAACAAATTTTGATGTTTGGACTAGGATTAAATGTAACGGCTGGGCTAGGAGCTTTTGGTTTTGCTTGGCTGGATGATAAATCAGGTAGTAAATTCACTATTATCGTATCTATTTTGGGACTTATTATCCCATTAATAGCATTGATTGTAGTTCAATCTGTAATGTGGTTTATAATTTGGGGACTACTTTTAGGTATATTTGTTGGGCCTATACAATCGGCGAGCCGTTCCTTTATGGGGCGATTATCACCTCCTGGGTTGGAAAATCAGATGTTTGGTTTGCTAGCACTTTCTGGGAAAGTGACCTCTTTTGTAGGGCCAATGTTAGTAGGATTTTTAACCCTTCAATTTGGAAGCCAGCGATTAGGAATGACATCAATTCTAATCTTGCTACTTATTGGGTTAGTCCTCATGTTTAGTGTAAATGAAGAAGAGGCACCGACATTAGAAACCGTGCCCGTTAAAGAATAGCTTATGAATGATACTCCAGAGACAAGAATTGATCGAAATGCCATTAAAGCATGGCGCTTAAGTGGACTGATTTATGGACTATTCTTTTTCACTCCCGCAATTGGATATGGTGGAATCTCGTGGTGGGCAAATGATCTAAACTATATAATTTTTGGCGCGCTTAGTCTCGCAGCAATTATCTTGTACTTATTGGTATCCTTCTTTATTCCCTCCCTTCGTTGGAAACGTTGGCGATATGATGTGGGCGAGCAAGAGATAGATCTACTTCGAGGCTTAGTGGTTAAAAAGAGAACGCTGGTTCCAATTAACCGCGTGCAACATGTGGATACAAATCAAGGGCCCATATTTCGAAAGTTTGGGTTATCGTCGGTTAAAATATCAACGGCGGCTACCACCCACGAAATCCCAGCGCTCAATGATGAGATCGCGAAGGAGGTTCGTAATAAAATTTCGTATTTGGTAAGGCAGGTAAAAGAGGATGTCTGAATATAGACGGCAACATTGGGCGGCAGCTGTTGATAAGCTGTTCAATTTAGTACGAAAGAATTTATTCACCTTTCTAGTGCTATTCTTTGTGGGTACCCGCCAATCAGACGGGATGATATTCTGGTATGTATTTGCTGGAACACTAGTACTAGCCTTTGTTACTGGTGTGCTAGATTGGGTACGTTTTGAATACCGTGTAAAGGATGGTGAACTCCAGATTAAAAAGGGGATTTTAGTTCGAAATAACCTTTTCATGGATCGTGAGCGCATTCAAACCATTGATGTAACGGAAGGGATTATTCAGCGGTTATTTGGCTTGGTGAAAGTTGAAATAAAGTCAGCTGGAAGTGGAAATGGTAATGCAACACTAGCGGCTATATCAGCAGGTGAAGCGAAAGAGTTACAGGATGCCTTAAAGCGGAATAGGAGTGCAGAGTCTGTTGAATTAGCGACCGATGAATTCTTGGAAGATCAAGTAATTGAAGAGCTAGATGATGATTTGATCGAAGACCAATGGAAGATTTCGAAGCGAGAATTATTGATGGCAGCGTTAACATCGGGCAATTTTGGTATCATCGCATCGATATTAGGCGCTATATCCGGGCAAATGGACCAATTCATCAACCAAGAAAACCTTCAGTATTTATTAGATCGGTTACCAGGTTTTAATAATGTAACACTCATCATTGGGCTTGTAATCGTAATCTTTATTCTCTCTTGGGGCTTGTCATTTCTTGGGGTGATTTTGACCCACGCTGATTTCACCATCAAAAAGTACAAAAAGGAACTTGTTATCAGCTCTGGGCTACTTGAACGCAAACAGATAACGATTCCTTTTGATCGAGTACAAGCAGTTCGATTCACAGAAGGAGTACTGCGGCAACCATTTGGATTCGGAATGCTATTTGTTGAAAGTGCAGGCTTTCAACAACAAGAAAAGCAACGATCGATAGTATTAGCGCCCTATATCTCGAAAGCTAGTTTAGGTAGTTTCTTTGAGCGGTTTATGCCTGATTTTACTCCCGAAAAACTAGATGTCAGACCTCCTGAACGAGCATTCTTTAAGTATATTCGCAAACCCAATTACTTATTACTAGTGGCATTACCATTTGCTTCTTTCTACTGGACCTATGGTTGGATGCTTAGCTTATTAGTAGTTCCATTTTCGATATTAGGATGGCTTCGTTTCCGTGATGCGGGACTCACATTTAATCAACATCAATTGGTTATTCGATCGCGGGATTTGGTTCGAAAAACGGCCTTTATCAGACGAAATCGAATTCAAGTAGTGGATGAGTCCGCACATCCGTTTCAAGAGTATAAAAACTTGTCGACCGTCTCGGTTACAACAGCGTCGGGGGCCAAGGGCATGACTTTCGGAATTAATGATATGGACCATTCTATTGCAATTAAACTCAGAAGTTGGCTCATTGAAGGAAAAGGAAGGTCCTCAATATCAGTCGAAGAGCATGAATAGAAATTCTATTCCATATGATCAGATTCAAGCGCTTTTAAAACAAGCTTCGTTACCTTATCAGGATATTAAACAAGATCATATTCACTTTGTTACCAAAGTTGAAGAAAATACGCTAATTGGTTGTGCTGCCATTGAGATTCAGGAAGAGTATGGCTTACTACGTTCAGTAGTAGTTCATCCTGATTATAGAAGTAAAGGGGTGGCCCAAGAGCTGATAACGGATTTATTGAATTACACCAAAAACCAAAAACTGCATAGTATATATTTACTTACAGAAACGGCTAGCAATTATTTCAAAAAGGTTGGCTTTCAGCAAATAGATCGATCGAAAGCACCTAAGCCTATGCAGAAAACTTCAGAGTTTGCAGAATTGTGCCCTACAGGCGCTACCTGTATGTTCTTAGTTCTTTGAGTAGCTTTGGAGTTGCGGAACGGGAATCAGTCCTAGAGCTTTAGCAAATTCAATGTTCACATCTTCAACACTGAATGGTTTTGAAAGTACATGTTCTTCACGCTCTAAATGGAGCTGAATATATTCAGAAAATTTACCACCAGTTATAAAGATGATAGTGGGTTCGTATTCTTTACGAATTTTCTTTGCGGCTTCAATTCCATTTCCATCAGCTAAAAGAATGTCCATAATGATGAAATCGGGGCGATGTGTAAGCGCTTCATTTACAACGTGTTCTTCTGTTATACACACACCAATAGTTTCTATACCCGTCTGAGCAACAAGTCTTTCAAGTATAATAGAGAAGACCATATTGTCTTCTGCAATAAGTAGGGTTTTGTTATCAAGTGAAAGCATGGGTAGTCTCCGTTTTATAGAGACTACGCATGCTTATTAAATTCGGATGGGATGGGTAGTAATTTATCCTAAAGACACATCTAGGACCATCATCACACAAAAACCAACCATTGTTCCTAAAGTGGCTATATCGGTGTTTCCATGATGCTGACTCTCGGGTATTAATTCTTCCACAACTACATAAATCATGGCACCAGCTGCAAAGGCTAATGCATATGGTAACATTGGTTGAACAAATATTACTGCGGCAGTACCAATAACGGCTGAAATAGGCTCAACAACCCCAGATACTTGGCCATACCAAAAACTCTTTTTCACAGATAAACCATCACGGCGTAATGGCATAGAAACAGCCATGCCTTCAGGGAAATTTTGAATACCTATACCCAGTGCAAGTGCTATAGCTGCAGCTACGGTAGCAGTACCAGTAGGGTCAACGCCTGTTGCAGCGGCACCAAAAAGAACACCAACAGCAAGTCCTTCGGGGATGTTGTGCAGAGTGATTGCAAGCACCAAAAGCGTAGAACGGCGCCATTTAGTTGGAATCCCTTCCGCTTGTGATTTGTCTAACCCAAGATGCAAATGTGGTAAATATTGATCGCAGATTCTTAAAAACACTCCACCGCCAAGAAAACCAATAACGGCTGGCAACCAAGGGATAGAGCCTTGTGCTTCCGCCATATCAATAGATGGAATGATTAACGACCATACACTTGCCGCTATCATAACCCCCGCAGCAAAGCCCATCATGCTGTCTAATAAAGGGTAATTTATCTTTTTAGTGAAGAATACGAGGGAGGCTCCCAATGCTGTAACAGCCCAAGTAAAGAGTCCACCAATTAAAGCTTGTGTAATAGGATTTAATTCGTAAAATAGATCTGGAATCATGATAAATAGAATTTTTATCGAACTTAATAAATTTTTAGCTAACACTAAATATTATAATCCTCTAAAATAGGTTTTTAAATATCCACCTGTTTAATTAAAAGATTATGTTTGATGCAGTAAAATGAGGGCTTTAATTAGGTAAAGAAATGAGCGAACATAGTGCATATGGACTTCCGATAGAGGAAGGGTTTGTTAGAATCAAAATTAATATAGATGACATGGTTGTTCGTGTGAATAACTATGCACCTGATTTTGTAAACCCTACTTCGGATAGACCTGCTATTAAGTTTGGGATTGAGGGTTCTAAAATCTCCAGTCTTGATGACAAAGGATATCTACTTACGGTAGACTCATCGAAAGGAATTGACAGCACTACATTTTCCCTTCAAAAAGATACTATTTGGTTCGACGTTGAGATAGAAGAAGTAGGAAAGGTGCTTAATAACCCAATCTACTTTGCGATCTCAGGGATTAATCCAAGCTACATAAATTACTTTATTGAACTGCTTCATTATCGTATCGAGTGGTTACAGTTTGACAAAGCTTCATCAAAGATTTTAACGGTAAGTGAAACTACCCGCGAGTTTACACAGCCACGCCCACAGCTTGAGCAGAAATTCATGATAAATGATATTTCGAAATGTTCGAATATGTTGGGAAGGGCAATTAAGAAAATTGATCTACGCACGCGATCTGCTTATGTGCGTTTTAATACAGAAGATGGGAAGCTTGATCCTGTATTATCAGTGATAGCCGAAGAACTTGGCTATCATCTCGACATCTTAGATGAAGAAACGGTAGCCAAGTTGGCTAATAAAGGGATGAAAGCGAGTCATGTGATCTCGCTTAAAATGAATTACTAGATAGAAAGTAGTTTATCCTTCCTGTTTCCAGAAAATAATACCACCTGCTTGCTTTCCAGTTTCAACAACAGCAATACGCTTGTTGGTTTCGAGGTTGATAATGTCCACAGAACCGGGCTCACCACCAATTCCTTCAACCGATAGAAATGCGTACTTGTTGTCGGCTGAGATAGCAACACCATGAGTTACTTTTCGGCTATTTGGCACTTTAGCAATCTCTTTACCTGATTTAAGATCGAAGATGCCTGTTGCAGCTTCACCTTTATAGCTTGCTACAAGTAGTTTGCCATCGTGTGTTACTTCAAGGTTGTAAGGTGCTTTACCTGACTTTAGTCGACGTGTGATTTCCCACTTTTCAGTGTCAATTTCAATGATTTCATCCGAACCGTTACCTGCTACATAAACAAGAGGCTTAGTTGGATGCGGGTCGGCCCAAGTTGGTTTAACTTCAGGCTTGTGCATTTTCATATCCATGCCTTTCATTCCATTTGCTTGGTGCTGGGAGTGATCCATTTTACTATGGTCCATCTCTTTCATCTTTTTAGCACCTTTGCGCAGGTTCAGTTTTCTAGATACTTGAAGTGCACCTGTATTAATTTCATACAGTTCATCTGTCATCATAGATACATGGTAATGCTTCGTACCATCATCTGATATTCTTGAACCGTGAGGCATGATTCCAGTCTCAATATCGGTTACCACTTCCATGAATTCTGGATCTACCACAGAAACGGTACTTGGTACCATATCGCCATGAAGGTTGAAGTTTACTACATATAGTAAGCCAGTAGCTTTAGATATTTCCATACTCGCTGGAAACATTCCTAAATCTGTAGTGGCTACAAGTTCGTCGGTTCCAGTTTTGTATTTAGCTAGGTATCCATATGGATTTCCATGGGCAATGGATAAGAACCAATATTCGCCATCTGGGGAAATGTTAATACCATGTGGGCCATCAGTTTCAGTAGGATAACGACCAACGGTAATAGTTTTAGCTATTTCAGCTTTTTCGGTCTCTCCATCTAATTTGATCAGGTGAACCTCATCTTCCGATTCAGCGGCTACATAAACATAGTAATCTTGAGCCGATACCGAGAAGGCAGATAAACAGAATCCAATTAGAAATAAAAATGTAATTGCTAAAATTCGTCTCTTTGGGTGATGATTCATATCACGCATATTAAATAGTGTTTCAGCTTAAAAGTAAAGGGGGCATAAAGCCCCCAATGTATTTAACCTAAGTTTGAATTAGTTAGTGCCTTGAGCTGTGCTTTCGCCCAATTTAACTGCCCAAATTCCTGAATTCCAATCAGATAGGAAAATGTATCCTTTATATGGCTGTGGACCCCAAACGAAAGTAGCATTAGGGATGAATGCTTCGCTATCATATGGTCTGAAAGAAGCAATCTCTCTGCCTTGCTCGTATAGGTCGCCCATAAGCTCACCTGAGATATCAATAACACGTAAGCCACCATTATAGAATGATGCATACATGATATCGCCTTCAACCCAGTAGTTGTGGGTACCAGCTTCAGGAACTTGGTAACGTGCAACTTCTTCCGGAGAATCCCAGTCATCAAATTTCACAAAGTGTAACCAACCCGCAGCACGGTTTGGGCCTTCAGTATCTAAACCATAAGGGAAAGATTCGTCACCAGCTACAACGTAGAAATCACCTGTACTTTGGCTCTTGAATGGGAATGCAGCATGGTTCCAGCCACTTGGGTATGTATAGCTACCTAACTGTACTGGGTTTTCTGGTGAACCACCCGCACCTGGAAGGTCAGAGCTTGCATTGCTTCCAATATCAACAGCTACAATACCATCGCTCCAGTTTGAAGAGTATGCGATACCATCTTGAATCCATACATCATGAATAGAATGTCCAGGAGTATCTAATTCAAATACACCTACTGTTTTAGGGTTTCTTGGGTCTTCAATATTGATGATGTCGTACTTACGACCGTTGTTTACAGCGTATACATGGTCTTCATAAATAAAGGTGTTATGCACACCGCCAGTCATACCTTCTGTGTACTCAGAAAGTAATTTAACATCTCTTGGGTTGGTTACATCAAGGATGATGATACCATTTTTACGGTCTGAAGCTCCTTCACGAGTAATAACAGCTACGCGGCCGTCTTCTGATACTTTCACATCATTTACTGTACGTGCATCTACAACAACAGTATCAATTGGGATGATATTTTCAGGATCGGTAACATCCCAGAATAGTGCTTCACCGTTGCCACCCCAGGTACCGGTAACAGCATAATCTCTACCGTCAACGCCTTCCCAAACCCATAAGTCAGAAGTTCTGGTGTGATTTACAATACCTTTTCCAACTACCGTGATTGGACGCTGAACATTTCTTGGTACGGCTTTGATGGTGCTACGTGCAACTGTATTACCTGTTTGTGCCATGATAGTGTACTTGCCAGTTTTATTAGCTACAAAACGTCCGTCTTGAGCAACTTGACCTGCTGCACCCTGACCTAATTGATCATCTGGTTCAGCAATAAAAGAATATAAAAGCGGTGCATCACTAACTTCATTACCACGAGCATCAACCGCTTTGGCTGTAAAGCGAACTACGTCACCCGTACGAATTTCCTTTCCTTCGTAGTTGTGCGTTAGTACAATACGGTCGATTGGGTTCTTAACTACTTTCGACTTCCAAGTAGCTGTTTTGTTTTCAGCTTTGGCTGTAATAGTGAAGTTACCTGTTTTATGTGCTGTTACATTGTTGTACTCATCAACAGTTGCTACATCTGGGTTTGAACTGCTCAGTGTAACTTCAACATTGTCGCGTAATACATTAGCCTCATCCATTACCTGAATATCTAACTCAACCGTAGTGGTGTTGTAGAAATTATTAGGAGTGTTCGCAAATGTAATTGATTTTACAGGAGGGTAGGCTACGTTTACTGGAAGTGTTGCAGTGATACGATCGTTACGATCAGCAGTAATAGTTCGAGCAATTACTGTAAAACTACCAGAAGCAATTGCTTTGATATCGCCCTTTGGTGTTACAATGATAGAACGACGGTTTCTTGTAAAGAAGATTAAAGAATCGGCAGTTGTATTGCCTTGAGCGTCTACTACTTTCGCTTCAATTTTTGACTCTTCATTGAGTTTTAGGTTTATCTGCTTTTGAGAGAAAACAATTTTTTTCTCTTGAGCGATGGCCGTACCCGATGCGAAAACAAGGGCTACCACCAATAAGGTCAAGCGTGTGAATAATTTTGTCATGTTGTTGATTAGTTATGGTTATAGATAAATTAGTTACTTGCTGTATTCTGAATAGGTTTGAGTTTTAAAGCCCAAAGGCCAGAACTCATATCAGAAACAAAAATCATGTCTTTGTAAGGCTGTGGCCCCCAAGCCATAGGTGTATTTGGAGCATTACCTTCACTAGTTTTAGGTAAGAAGCGTGCGATTTCACGGCCTTGGTCGTATAGGTTACCCATGAGCTCACCCGATACATCCACAATACGTAAACCACCTTGGTAATAAGCTACATACATAATATCGTCTTTTACCCAAAGGTTGTGTGTACCTGCTTCAGGTACTTCATAGCGGGCTACTTCTTCGGCTTCTTCCCAATTGTTTAGTTTGAAGAAGTGAATCCAACCAGCTGGATCTCCATTCGGGAATGCTTCATCGCCAGCGGCAATGTAAAAGTTGTCGGATGACTGGCTCTTAAATGGATAAGCAGCATGGTTCCATCCGCTTGGGTAAGTGTAGCTTCCAAGCATCTTTGGGTTTTCAGGCGAACCACCTACACTTTGCATGTCGCCATCAAGCTTACTGCCAATGTCTACTGCTACAACACCGTCACTCCAGTTCGAGGAATATGCAATACCATCTTCAATCCACACATCATGCACAGCATGGCCAGGGGTATCAAGCTCAAATTGGCTAACACGGTAAGGGTTGGCTGGGTCTTCGATATTGATGATATCATAACGGCGACCATTGTTAATAGCATAAATATGATCTTCGTAAATGAACACATTGTGAACACCACCCGTTAAGCCGTCATCAAAATGAGAGATAATTTTAACATCACGTGGATTGGTTACATCAAGTATTACTAATCCATTTTTACGGTTGGAAGCACCTTCACGAGATATCACCGCAATGCGACCATCTTCAGAAACTTTTACATCGTTAACTACTCGTGCATCAACAGTGATGGTATCAATTGCCACTATATTTGTTGGGTCGGTAACATCCCAGAAAAAAGCTTCACCTCGGCCAACATGTGTACCCGTTGCGGCATAATCACGGCCATCTACGCCTTCCCAAACCCAAAGGTCGGAGGTAGGAACATCGGTTACAGCACCATGCCCAAGTACTTCAATTTCACGTTGAACATTTCTAGGGTTAATCTTTACTGTAGCTTCAGTGATAGTTCCAGCATTGCGTGCTGTGATGGTATATAAACCTGATTTGTTTGCCACAAACTTACCACGTTGATCAATTTGAGCGGGAGCAGCTTCCCCACGATCGTCATCTGGCATAGCTATAAAAGCATACACAAAAGGCGCATCTTCTACTACACGACCTCTATTGTCTTTTGCTACGGCATTTAAAGTGAGTACATCGCCAGTGCGTGCAATGTCTTTATCTACTTCAAGTTCAACACTAACTACAGGGTTAGCAATTACTTTACCCTTCCAAGTTTCAGTAACACCTTCTACTTTGGCTGTAATGGTATATGAACCTGGCGATTTAGCTTGTAGTCGGCCAAACTTATTAATAGTGGCTACTTTTTCATTAGATGAAGTGTAGTCGCTAACGGTAATATCTTCTCTTTTGAAACCCGTTTCGTCGAATACACGAGTTTCTACTTGAAAAGAAGTGCCTTCGTACATATTAGTTGGAATGTCGTTAAAGGCAATGCGTTCGAGCGCTGGATAATTAACGGTAACTGTCACATTCATACGCATAACAGGATTTGAACCCTGAGCTGTTTTGTACACTACTAATTGGTGTGAACCTGGCTCTACAGCTTTTATTAAACCATCTCTACTAACCAGCAAAGCCTTGCGTGCTCTTGAGAAGAAGATCATGCTATCTGGTTGTGCATTACCGTTCGCATCAACCAAAGTTGCTTTAAGTTGCAGTTCTTCACCAACATTCAGTTCGATCGTAGCTGGTTCCAGAACAATTTTCATATCTCCAGCATCCTCTTGAGCATGTGCTGGAAAGGACAAAAACCCGATTATAAATAGCGCTAATAGGCTAAAACTCCATCTTTTTTCCATTATATAAATCCTTTTTTCTTTTTTAATGAGATAAGACTCTTAATAAATCAAAAAAAAAGGAGAAATAGTATTATTACTGAAGGTTTTTACGCCAATTTAAATACTATTTTTTGTAGTTTTGGGAGCCTTCTTCTAAAGAAAGATGTTAAGCTATCTCTATAGCCTTTAGCAGGTATAAAAATACTCTCTTAATTTAAACAAAGGATGTACTTTCGATGAACATCAACTTCAACAAAGAAATTTTTGCCCATCGCCATAATGGTAATGATGTTGAGGCTACCAAAGAAATGCTAAAAACCATCGGAGCTGAAAGTATTGAGCAGCTTATCGATGAAACCATTCCAGAAAATATTCGCTCTGAAAAAAGACTGAATTTACCGGAAGCACTTAGTGAAGTTGATTTCCTTACTGAGTTCAAAGAACTAGCATCCCAAAACAAGATTTATAAAAGTTTTATCGGCATGGGCTACTACGATACCCATGTGCCGAATGTGATTAAGAGAAATATCTTAGAGAACCCATCGTGGTATACAGCTTACACTCCTTACCAAGCTGAGATTGCACAAGGTAGGCTTGAAGCTCTTATTAATTTTCAAACCCTAGTAAGTGACTTGACGGGGATGGAGCTCGCCAATGCTTCACTATTAGATGAAGGTACTGCAGCAGCCGAAGCAATGAGTATGCTTTTAGGCCAACGCAAAGGCAAAAAGAAGAAAGAAGCCCTAAAGTTTTTCGTGAGTGAATTATGTCACCCACAAACAATAGATGTGATTTTAACACGTGCTGAGCCGATTGGAGTGGAGGTAATTGTTGGAGACCACAAGAAAGTAGATGTAACTGATCCAGAGCTATTTGCAATTTTACTCCAATATCCGGCAACAGATGGATCTGTTGAAGACTACACCGACTTAATAGCTGCTGCTCAAGAAAATAGTGTGTACTCAGTTGTAGCTGCAGATTTATTGAGCCTTACCCTATTAACACCTCCTGGCGAAATGGGTGCTGATGTGGTTGTGGGTACTACTCAGCGATTTGGTGTGCCGATGGGATATGGCGGACCACATGCAGCATACTTTGCAGCAAAAGATAATTTTAAGCGTCAGATACCGGGCCGTATCATTGGGGTAACTCAAGATGCTGAAGGAAAGCCAGCTTATCGAATGGCCCTTCAAACTCGTGAGCAGCACATCCGTCGTGAAAAGGCTACTTCAAATATTTGTACAGCTCAAGTGCTACTTGCGGTTATGGCTGGAATGTATGGTGTGTATCATGGTCCTAATGGCTTGAAGAAAATTGCCGCTAAAATTCATGGACTTACCAAGCTCACAAAAGCTGGATTGGAAGCAATGGGAGTAGTGGTTGAAACTTCTAATTTCTTTGATACCATCACTGTTAAAGCCAATGAAGAACAAGTGCGCTCTGTTGCTGAAGCAAACGAGCTGAACTTCAGATATTTCGGTGACGGACGTATTGGTATCGCTTTCGATGAAGCAAAAGAGCTAGAAGATGTAGAAGCAGTGCTCGCAGTATTTGCTGAAGCCGAAGGTAGAAAGCAGAATTTTGATGTTCGTTCACACGCCGAAACTGTTGAGGTGAAATTACCGGAAGGCTTAACAAGAACGAGTTCATATTTAGAGCATCCAGTATTCAACTTGTACCACACCGAGCATGAAATGCTGCGCTATATGAAGCGTTTAGAGAGCAAAGATTTATCATTAGTGCACTCTATGATTTCGCTAGGCTCTTGTACTATGAAGTTGAATGCAACAGCAGAAATGATACCGGTAACTTGGCCGGAGTTTGGACAAATGCATCCATTTGTTCCTGTTGAACAAGCAAAAGGGTATACAAAGCTATTTGAAGATTTAGATGCTTGGTTAAGTGAAATCACTGGATTTCATAAAGTATCACTTCAGCCAAATTCAGGTGCACAAGGTGAGTATGCTGGATTAATGGTAATTCGAGCATATCACAAAAGTAGGGGCGAAGATCACCGAAATGTGGCTTTAATTCCTTCTTCAGCACATGGAACAAATCCTGCAAGTGCGGTTATGGCGGGAATGGAAGTAGTGGTTACTCAATGTGATAAGCACGGAAACATTTCTGTAGACGATCTAAAAGAGAAGGCTGAGAAATACAGTGACCGACTTGCGGCGCTTATGGTTACATACCCTTCTACACATGGGGTATTTGAGCATCGCATCAAAGATATTTGTGATATCATCCACGAACATGGTGGTCAGGTATATATGGATGGTGCAAACATGAATGCGCAGGTGGGACTAACGAGCCCAGGAGAAATTGGTGCTGATGTATGTCACTTAAACCTTCATAAGACATTTTGTATTCCACATGGTGGCGGTGGCCCAGGAATGGGACCCATTGGTGTGGCAGAACACTTAGCACCCTTTCTATCAGGAAACCCTGTTGTAAAAACAGGTGGCGAGCAAGCAATTCCAGCAATTTCGGCAGCTCCTTGGGGTAGCGCTAGTATCCTAACCATTTCATATGCTTACATCCGAATGATGGGCACAGAAGGACTTGAAGATGCAACGAAGAACGCAATCTTAAATGCGAACTACATCAAAGATCGCTTAAAGGATCATTACCCAATTCTATACACGGGTAAAACAGGTAGAGCGGCTCATGAGTTTATCGCAGATTTACGTCCGTTTAAGCAAAGTGCAGGAATCGAAGCTGTGGATATTGCTAAGCGTTTAATGGATTACGGTTACCATGCCCCAACTATGAGTTTCCCTGTTGCAGGTACGCTTATGATTGAACCGACTGAAAGTGAGACTAAAGAAGAATTAGATCGCTTTTGCGAGGCAATGATTGGTATCCGTAATGAAATTCGTGAAATTGAAGAAGGCAAAGCTAAAATCGAAAGCAACGTTCTAAAGCATGCTCCACATACGATGAGAGTAGTGATGGATTCAGATTGGAATAGAGACTACCCACGTGAAAAAGGTGCATTCCCTGTACAAAGGTTACGTGAAGATAAGTTTTGGCCAGCTGTATCTCGTGTAGACGATGCTTATGGCGACAGGAACTTAGTATGTTCTTGTATTCCAATAGATGCTTATGCTATTGAAGAAATCGCAGACTAAAAATATCCTATGAAGCTTTACACTAAACTACTTCTAGTATTTACTATTTGTGCCTTAAGTGGCGCGTCATTCGCACAAGTTGATCAAGTTGAAAGAAACTTGATCAATTATGTAGATGAGGAAAATGCAGAAGCACTTGCACTACTCAAAGACATCGTAAACATAAATAGTGGAACCATGAACTTCGAAGGAGTTCGTGAAGTAGGTGATGTGCTTCGTAAGGAATTTGATGCATTGGGCTTTGAAACTATTTGGGAAGATGGGGCTGCTTTCAATCGAGCAGGTCACCTTGTTGCCCATTACCACAGTGGGAGTGATGCTCCTAAACTCCTTTTAATCGGCCATTTGGATACTGTATTTGAAAAGGATAGCCCTTTTCAAGAATATGAATTGGTTGATGACAATGTAGCGAAAGGACCCGGAATCGCAGATATGAAGGGCGGTGATGTGATCATCATTTATGCCTTAAAAGCATTGAAGAAAGCAGGGAAGCTCAAGGATATGAACATCACCGTTGTAATGACGGGAGATGAGGAATACAGTGGTAAGCCTCTGGATTTATCGAAGAAAGCCTTGGTAGATGCCGCGAAGTGGGCTGATATCGCAATTGGATTTGAAAATGGAGATGGCAACCCTGCCACAGCAAATGTATCCCGTCGTGGTTCAATTGGCTGGGAGCTTCAAGTAAGCGGTAATGCAGCCCATTCCTCTCAGATATTCCGGGAAGATGTGGGGGCTGGTGCTATTTATGAAGCTTCACGTATTCTAAACGCCTTCTATGAAGAACTTAGGTCGGAAGAGTTTCTCACCTTTAATCCAGGTTTAATTCTTGGTGGAACTGAGCTTAATCATGATGCCGTAGCGAAATCAGGTACGGCTTTCGGGAAAGACAATGTGGTTGCTCAAAGTGTTGTGGTTACAGGAGACATCCGCGCGCTATCACCTGAACAGGTGGAAAGAGTACAGCGAAAAATGAAAGAGATTGTTGCCCAAAACAGACCGCAAACAAAGGCTACTATCACGTTCTTTGATGGGTACCCACCATTAGCACCAACCGAAGGCAATCACAAGTTGTTGGAAATCTATACAAAAGTAAGTGAAGACCTAGGCTTTGGAAAAGTAGAGCCGGTAAATCCATTGAAGGCTGGAGCTGCGGATGTTTCGTTTACTGCGGGTTATGTGGATATGGCCATAGATGCCTTAGGCATGGGCGGCGCAGATGACCATACCGTAAATGAAGTAGGGCATTTACATACGCTACCCTTACAAACTAAGCGTGCAGCAGTACTATTATATCGTTTGTCTAAAAATTAGGAATCATCGATTTAGATCCTTTTAAAGCCGGTTTATCTGGCTTTTTTTGTTTTTTTACTTCTGCTTGTTTGTTAGTTGTGTAACATAGAGATTATTTAATCTCACAAAACACTAACTATATACTAAGCTTATGAAAACCAAAGGACTGGCATTGTTGATCTTTGCACTCGTTCTAGGCACTGTTTCAATACAGGCACAATATGGGTACCAAGAGCCGTCGCAACCAATGATTGATTTGGTGGATGGAGCTTCAACCCCTTCCGTTTCGATCTCACCCGACGGAACAACCATGTTGTTACTAAGTAGACCTGGTCGTCCATCTATTGAAGATGTTTCGCAACCCGAATTAAGATTGGCTGGTGTTCGTATAAACCCAAGAACAAATGGACCTTCGCGTTCACGTTCAATGAATAATGGGATTACTATTAGGGATATGAAGTCTGGGAAAGACATCGATTTAAAGGGCTTACCTGCTAATCCAAAAATTTCGGATGTTAGCTGGTCGCCAAAAGGTGATATGATTGCCTTTCTTGTTACTACCGATTCCAACATTGAATTATGGAAAGCAGAAATTTCAACGGCCAATGCCTCTAGAATTGGAAATGTATCTGTGAATGATACCTATGGTTCGGCATTTACATGGACCCGTGATGGTTCCAGCTTAATCGTTAAAATGGTTCCTGAAAATAGAGGAACTGCTCCAGTTCAAAAAACGGCGCCTTTGGGTCCCGTAATCCAAGAAAGTGTTGGAAAAGCAGCACCGGCTAGAACGTACCAAGATCTTCTTGCAAACAAGCATGATGAAGACCTTTTTGATTTCTACTTTACTTCGCAAATAGCTGAAGTTTCCTTGAATGGAACCGTAAAAAAACTGGGCAGCCCTGGAATTTATAGAGGTATGAGCCTAAGCCCGAACGGCGAATATATCTTAACCACAGAAATTCATAAGCCATACTCATACCGTGTTCCAGCTTACCGCTTTCCTAATAAAGTAGCTGTTTGGAACCGAGATGGGAAGCAAGTTCACTTAGTTGCTGATTTACCACTTGCGGATCAAATTCCAATTGGATTCTCATCAGTATCTGAAGGTCCTCGCTCAATTTCGTGGAGAGCAGACGAAGCAGCTACACTCACTTGGGTTGAAGCACTTGATGGCGGTGACCAATACCGTGAAGTAGAAAAAAGAGATCGCGTGTATATGCAGAAGGCTCCGTTTAATGGCCAGCCTGAGGGAATCATTGATCTTGAATTCCGTTATGCAGGAATCTCATGGGCGGCAGAAGGATTTGCTCTTATTAACGAATCATGGAGAAGCACTCGTAGAGGTAGAACATGGTTAGTTGATCCAGCTAAAAACCGAAAGGAACTGATCTTCGATCGTAGTACAGAAGACCGTTACAGCGATCCAGGAAGTCCAGAATTTACACGCTCAAAGTATGGTACCTATGTACTTCATACGATAGATAAGGGTAGAAAAGTACTGATGACGGGCCAAGGGTATTCGCCAGAAGGTAATATGCCTTTCTTGCGTGAATTTGATCTTCAAAGCAAAAAAACAAAAGAGCTATGGAGAGCTAAAGCTCCTTACTATGAGTATGTAGTTTCTGTGCTAGATGATAAAGGTTCGCAAATCATAACCCGTCGTGAGTCTGTGAATGAACAACCCAATTATTATCAAAGAAACTTAAAGAAAGGGGATGTAAAGCAACTTACGTTCTTCAAGCATCCAACTCCTGAATTGAAAGATGTAACCAAAGAGTTTATTACCTATAAGCGTTCTGATGGTGTTAATCTTTCGGCTACAGTATACCTGCCACCAGGGTACGATAAAGAGCGTGATGGTAAGTTGCCTACTCTAGTATGGGCATACCCTCGAGAGTTTAAAAGTGCTGCGGCTGCAAGTCAGGTTACAAGTTCTCCATATCGTTTCGCTAACATTAGCCATTGGGGACCTCACTTCATGTTACTTGAAGGCTACGCCGTTGTAGAAGGTGCTGCCATGCCTATTATTGGTGAAGGCGACCAACAGCCTAACGATACGTTTGTAGAGCAGTTAGTAGCGAATGGTCAAGCTATTGTTGATGAACTAGATCGAAGAGGTGTTTCAGATCCAGAACGTGTTGGAGTAGGTGGCCATAGTTACGGTGCCTTCATGACGGCTAACCTATTAGCACATTCTGATATCTTTAGAGCGGGCATCGCGCGTAGTGGAGCATACAACCGTTCATTAACCCCATTCGGGTTCCAAGCTGAGCCTCGTACATTCTGGGAAGCTCCTGAAATTTATTTCACAATGTCTCCATTCATGAATGCAGATAAAGTGGATGAACCTATCCTGTTTATTCATGGTGAAGCTGATAACAACTCTGGTACCTTCCCTATGCAAAGTAAGCGAATGTACTCTGCCATTAGTGGATTAGGCGGTATTGCAAAGCTTGTAATGCTACCAAATGAAAGTCATGGTTACGTGGCTCGTGAATCACTACTACATATGTTATTCGAGCAGACCAATTGGCTTAATAAATATGTTAAAAATGCGGAAAGCAGACCAATTCAAAGAGAAACTAAGCCTATAGATTAATGCTTAGTTAGTACTTAATTATTATAAAAAAAGCCCCATTGATTATTCAGTGGGGCTTTTTTGTGCTTTATAGATTGGATCAAATAACTAACTCACCTTTACCTTCACGAAGTAAAACAGGTTCATCACCGGTAAGGTCAACAACCGTTGAGGCTTCATTATCTCCGAACCCTCCATCTATTACGATATCTACAAGATGCTCCCATTTCTCAAATATTAGGGATGGGTCTGTAGTGTACTCGAGTACTTCATCTTCATCTCGAATTGAGGTGTTTACCAATGGGTTTCCTAAAGCTTTTGCAATGGCTAAAGTAATGGGGTTATCAGGAATGCGAATCCCAACCGTTTTCTTCTTTTTGAATACCGTTGGCAGCGAACTACTTCCGGGTAAAATAAATGTATAAGGCCCCGGTAATGAACGCTTTAAGATTTTAAATGTCTGCGTTTCAATTTGGCTTACATACTCCGATAGGTCTTTCAGGTCAGGACAGATAAAGGAAAAGTCAGCTTTCTTAAGTTTAACCCCTTTGATCTGGGCTAATTTCTCTAATGCCGATTTATTGTTGATATCGCATCCTAAGCCATAAACGGTGTCGGTAGGGTAAATTACTAGGCCTCCGTTCTTAAGTACCTTCACAATTTGGGCTACTTTTTTTTCATCGATTGGATCTTCATAAAGCTTTATGAGCTCTGCCATAGGTTCTCTCCTCGTTAGTTGTTAATAGTAATTGTGTGTAGTAAATGTCCTGCTTTATAAAAGCCGAAATTTGACGGAAAAGCAATAGGTATTCCACTTAAATAACACATGAATATGTAGTGTAAGTGAAAAGGAAGTGATTATGTTTCCTAGCACGTAGAGTTGCTAAAACTCATGCTATATCAATTCAAATAACACATTGAACTCAAGCGTGATTTAATTATTATCACTCTAATCGCTTTTCAGTTTATTTATTAATTAGCAGAACAAAGAGTTCATTAATAAACTAGTCTAGCTTCAGTAATTATTTGAAGGAATGCCTTTCGTGAACTATACGTTTGAAACTGTAAATTGTAATCTATGTAACTCAAACGAGTATGAAGAGGTCTCGAATAAAGGAAAATTTGGCCTTCCTATACATGTTGTATTATGTAAGAATTGTGGGCTTGGTTATCTAAATCCGCGATGGGATAGAGGTTCGTATCTTCATTTTTATCAGCACGAGTACGATAAATATTACCGTCCCAAAGGTTCAGCTAATGCCAATATCGCAATTGATGAATTAAATCTGATTGCAGAACGACTTACACGATTGAACCTTTTGCCAACTGAAGCTGAAAAAATCTTAGATATAGGCAGTGGAGAGGGAGAGAATCTCATGCATTTCGATACTCTATTTCCTAATAGTAACCTATATGCTATTGAGCCCTCGATAGAATCAAAAAAAAGCCTAGAAGCTTATGGGGTTACTGTAATTGGGGATGATGTAGATACAGATTGGCATCTTGGTTATGAAAGTGCTTTTGATTTTATAATACTAAGGCATGTGTTAGAACATTTCTTAGATCCTCTTGAAGTGCTTAAAAAAGTGAGAGCAGTGCTAAGAGATTCGGGTATAATTTATCTAGCTGTACCCAATAATTTGAAACCAACCCAAAACTTGGAAAAGTCTTGGTTTCGAAATGTTCATACTTATTACTTCAACAAATTTACACTGACAAAATTATTTGAAAAAGCAGGCTTCAAAATTCTTGGGTTAGTAGATGAAGATGATCTATGCAAAGGTGAAATGTTTATCATAGCTCAAAGAGGGGAATTAAAAATGCCAACTTTTAAAAATGAACATTTTGAGTTACAAAAAGATGTTTTTGAGTCGAAATTAAGCAATGAGAAAACAATGGGCTATAAGCTTAATGCTGTCCAACGAAAGATTAAGCGCTTTTTATCGAAGATATAACTGGTTGCCGAGCATAGGCGGATGTTAAAGATTATAAGAATGATGAATAATCGATTTTATAATTTGAGGAAGGCTTCTCTTATTGCTTAATTAGGAGAGGTTTTAACTAATAATCTATGACCATGAGTACTACGCCTGAACATGATGCGAGAGTGGCCAAACTGACATTTGCTTCCGTATATCCTCACTATGTTACCAAAGTAGAAAGGAAAGGGCGTTCTGAGCAGGAACTGTTAACTGTTATTGAGTGGCTAACTGGTTTCGATGAAGCAAAAGTACAGGAGCTAATCGAAAAAAATGTAACATTTGAGACCTTTTTTGAAAGAGCTACTTTAAATGAACATGCACCCTTAATTAAAGGGGTAATTTGTGGGTATAGGATAGAAGAAATTGATACTCCTTTAACTCGACAAGCTCGGTATCTAGATAAATTAGTAGACGAGTTGGCACGCGGGAAAAAAATGGAGAAAATTCTTAGAAAACCTGCATAGCATACATAAAGTCACAAAAATTGGGATTGATAAGGGATGAATACAAATGTTGATGATTACTTCGTAGTTGGTTGTGGTCGTTGCTCTCTAGGAGGCACACCTGAATGTAAAATTCATACCTGGGTGAATGAACTTAGCCTGCTACGAAAATGGATTTTAGAATGTGGGTTAACCGAAACGTGCAAATGGGGAGTGCCCTGCTACACCCATAACGGCAAAAATGTATTGATGATCAGTGCCTTTAAAGAATATTGCACACTTAGCTTTTTCAAAGGTGCCCTTATCCCAAACCCAAATGGCTTACTTACTAAACCGGGGGAAAGAACTCAGGCTGGACGAATACTGAAAATCACTGAAATTGAATTTCTAAAGATTTTGGAATCTGAAGTAAAGGCATTCATTCAGTCCGCTATTCAAATCGAGGAAGAGGGTAGAGAAGTTCCGAAAACAAAAGAACCTGAGCCATATCCTGAAGAGCTTTTAGAGCGGATGAATGACGACCCAAATTTTAAAAATGCTTTTGAAGCGCTTACTCCTGGTCGCCAAAGAGGATATCTGATTTATTTCACACAAGCTAAACAAGCAAAAACACGCTTTGCAAGAATTGATAAATGCACCCCTATGATCTTAAAAGGGGTAGGGTTGCACGACAAATATCAGTCGGGTAAAAAGAAAAACTAGTGGTTCAGCACGTCCTACTGTTCGGCTAAAGTGCTTTCAATACTGATGTCACTTAGAAGTGTTCGATGAACCGGACATTTTTTTGAAATCTCCATCAATGAATCTAATTGCTGCACTGATAAATCGCCTTTAATAATAATTTCTTTCTCAATGGTATCAATCTTTGAACTAGGGTCTTCACATTCGGTGCAATCCTTAGCATGATTTTTATGATGTCGCATTTCAATGTAGATATCTTCCACAGGCCATTTCTTCCTTCTCGCATACATCTTCATGGTCATAGCCGTACAAGTACCTAAGCTCATCAAAAGTAAGTCGTAAGGGTCAGGGCCTAGATTTTGTCCTTCAGGAACAGAAGTAGGTTCATCCGAGATTATCTGGTGTTTTCCAGCCGTAAGCGTGGTTTTGAAGGCTTCATTTTGAGGAAGATGAACATGTACAATTTTGGGTGCGTCTTCTTTAGTCATAACTGTAGTTCGTGAATGATTGGTCTTAAAAAATCGAATCTGTTGTTAAGATGCCACTATTCGTTGCAACCATTGTCTCTTTAGTCCACTTCCTAGGTAACAGTTCCTTAATAGATAGATTACTTTTTACTCATACTGAGAATATGATGAGGTAATACTTAGCCGCGATATTGTGAATAAACTCATCTACTACACATGAAGCGAAAACTTGATACCGTTGTAATCTCAGATGTGCACTTAGGAACAGTGGGTTGCCATGCGGTGGAATTAGTGCAATATCTCAACTCCATCGATCCCAAGCGTGTGATTTTAAATGGTGATTTCGTGGATATGTGGAATTTCCGCAAATACTACTGGCCAGAAGCTCATATGCACGTGATTCGCACCCTAATCAATATGATGACGAATGGGGTGGATATCTATTACCTCACGGGCAATCACGATGAGACACTTCGAAAAGTATCTAGTTTACAATTGGGCCCACTTTTTATTCGCGACAAATTAGTACTTGAGATGAATGGGGAATCGGTTTGGTTTTTCCACGGTGATATTTTCGATGTAACAATGAAGTATAGTAAATGGATAGCCAAACTTGGTGGGCATGGCTATGAGTTACTTATTCTACTAAATAGATGGATTAATAATCTATCTGTAAAACTCGGGTACGGCAAACTATCCCTGTCAAAAAAGATTAAAGACAGTGTTAAAACCGCAGTAAGCTTTATTGATGATTTTGAAATTACTGCAATGGACCTCGCCATAGATGAGGGCTACGACTATGTAGTGTGTGGGCATATTCACCAACCTAAAATCAGAGGCTATGAAAATGAAAAGGGTTCTGTGATTTATATGAACTCAGGCGATTGGGTAGAAAACCTTACTGCACTCGAATATGATGGACAGGAGTGGAGTTTGTATAAATATGAAGAAGATGTGGTAATGGAAAATCCACCCAAAATAAACGCTCTTTTCCACCCTCAGTTAACCGACCATAAAATGATAATAGGATAAATAAAGACGATGCGCATACTATACGGAATTCAAGGAACCGGTCACGGTCATATCAGTAGAGCTCAAGTTATAATACCACTATTGCGCAAAGTAGCTGAAGTGGATGTTCTAATTAGTGGATATAACTTCAATTTGAAAGTGGATGGGGAAGTGACCTTTCAACGAAGAGGGATTAGCCTAAGTTATGACAATAAAGGTGCTATTGATATACTAGAAACGGCAAAAAAATTAAAGCCGGTCAAATTCATGTACGATGTGCAAACTACCCCTGTAAAAGAATATGATTTAGTAGTTAGCGATTTTGAACCGGTTACAGCGTGGGCAGCTCAACTAGCTAAAATGCCTTGTTTAGCATTAAGTCATCAAGCGGCATTTTTAAGTCCAAACTCACCTCGGCCTTTAAATAGATCTATGATGGCTGAAGGGGTTATGAAGCACTTCGCACCTTGTACATCAGCCATTGGTACTCATTACCGTAGATATGATGAGTTTATAGAGCCCCCAATATTGCGACCATCCATTCAAAAACTCAATCCAACTCTTGGATCACATGTTACGGTGTATTTGCCAGCGTTTGACCATGAAACACTCATAACATTCTTTAGTCAACTTAAGGAGGTTAGTTGGGAAGTATTCTCACCGACTTGTGAATCCCGTTTTGTAAAAGGCAATGTGACGGTAAATCCTGTTGGGAATGAGTCGTTTCTAAAAAGCTTTGAAAGTGCTTTGGGGCTAGTATGTTCAGCTGGCTTTGAGGCACCTTCTGAGGCTATGTACTTAGGTAAAAAATTGCTGGTAATCCCTATCAAGAATCAATACGAGCAAGTTTGTAATGCCACGGCATTGGAAGAACTGGGTGCAAGTGCCATCTATGATGTATCCCCATATTTTGTGGATCAACTAAGGCTTTGGTTAAAGAAAGGAGAGGTTATAAAACTCCCAGAAATTTGTGATACGGAAGCATTGATTCCAAAAATATTAGCAGCGGTCCAGGAAAGGGAAAGTGTAATTATCTAGTTATCGGGTAAGTATTTGTCGTGAACCACTTGAAGGTGGTGCCGTTCATGGCCCGCAATGATAAAGGCTATAGCGCGAACCGTAAATGGTACATCACTTGCAATACCTTCTCGGTTAATCATTTCTGGAGTCATGTTATCGAATAAATGGATGGTTGAAGTCCGAACGGCTAAATATTCGTTACAAAGATTGGCAATAGTTCTTTCGTTGTAGTTACTGTGCTTCATCCAATCATCTTGATCCATGCCCGGTAGTTTTGATTGATCGCCTCTACTAAAGGAAAGCGCTCTAAATGCAAACATGCGTTCAGTTTCAATCATATGGCCCAGCAGCTGTTTGAGCGTCCATTTTCCTTTGTCATAGGCAACTAAAGCTTTATCCCCTCGGATCGCATTCATCAAGGTATACACTTCATGCATTTGCTCATTCAATGTGTGGATGATATTCTTTTTAGGTACTAGACTTACATAATTGGCATAAAAATGCGCGTATTCACTGCTAGCTGGATATTCATTGTCCCATAAACTCATAACATCATATTTTTTGAATGGATGTATTAATTAAGTAAATAAAAAAGCCTGATTCAATGAATAAATCAGGCCTTAAAATATCGGCTCCGTTTAGATGAGCATTTAGTTGGTTTCTACCGATTCAATGCTCACTTTTGATGCCACAGTTCCATCAACTTTTGTTTCGTGCGCATATGCATAGGCAACACCATTGTTCACTTTCCAATCGGAATATTTGGTAAGTGATTCCACTTCTTTACCCATTTGAGGATTAAAAGTAGACACTTTTGAATAGGCAGGGAGTGCTGTTTGGGAATCCAAATAAAAGATGGTTTCCGTTGTGCCCATGATTTTAAGAGCCGCATACTCCTTACCTTCGATGGTTTCGGTTCCTAAAAATTCAGCATTAAAATCATCCATATTCAATGCAATATTGATATAGCTATTTTTAATTTCAGCCATCATTGGATTCGTCATAGCAGAAGGTAATGGTTGTTCTTGCCCCATCATACGCATCACGCCTTTTCCATCTTTAAGCTCCATTTCAATATTACCTTGTGGCGTTTCTAATTGAGAGCTCATGCTGTAATCCACATAAGAGATGGTTGAAGTATTTTTCATTTCCATCTCACCCATTGGTGTTACTTGAGTAAGTGTACTCACACTTTTAATGGTACTAAAGGTGGTTCCCGGTGCAATAATAGCATCCGCCATTTTATTTAACCATTGCTTGCCAGCTACGGCATCGCCACTAACTACTGCTTTATCAGATTTTGGCTGCTCAATTGAAATGTCAACTTCATTAACATTTCCATATTTCTGTAGTTGATCACCAATTTCATCCGCATTACCAACTACCAAAATTTGTACCTGATCAGGCTTGATATATTGGTTAGCTACTTCTTGAATATCAGCAATGGTCACTTTCTTTAAATCTTCCACAAACTTATCGAAAGCATCTTCTGATAAACCATTATAGGTGTTATTGATACGTTCATTTAAGATTTTACTCTTGCTATCATATCGGAAAACAAGTGAGTTTAAAAATCTATCACGAGCATCATCCAGTTCTTTTTGGGATACGGGTGCTTGTTGAAGTTTTTTCACTTCTGCTAATAATGCGTCAATAGCTTCAGCTGTTGTGGAGCTTTTGGTCATAACAAATAGCGAAAAAGTACCAGGGTAATTAATACTACTTCCATATCCGCCACCAACAGCGTAGGCTAAGCCTAAATCGGTACGTACAGTCTGGAATAAACGCCCAGCGAAGCCACCACCAAGTATCTGGTTCATCATCTGTAGTTTAGCATAATCAGGATTCTCACGCAGTCCACCAATGTGTCCCACAAGGATGTAACTCTGATTCACATCTGATTTATCAACCAAGTTTACAGTGCTTGGGTAACTGTAGTTCACATCAGGATATACAAGATTTGTTTTGCTACCAGGGGTTAGACTTCCAAAAGCTTCTTTGAGTTTTCGCTTCATGTCTTTAGTGTCAAAATCACCAATTACACCAAAGGTGAGATTGTTACCAACAAATGCCTCTTTATGAAAAGCGATTAAATCATCTCTGCTAATGGCATCAATTGTAGCGTACTCAGATTGACGCGTAAGAGGGGAGTCTTCACCATAAATTAAGTTTCTGAACTCACGGTTCGCAATAGTTGCTTGATCATCATTACGTCTAGAGATGCCACTTTTACGTTGTGTTTTTGAAAGCTCAATTTTTTCTTCCGGGAAGAGCGGATTTTGAATCAGATCAACGAATACCGGTAAGAGCTCATCGAAGTCTTCTTTGAGAATATTCATCGAAGCACTGCCAGAGCCCATACCAATAGAAGTGCTCATGAAAGCAGCTTTGTCTTCCAATAGTATATTCAGTTGGTCTGCAGGGTAATTTTTAGATCCACCTTCACGCATAAGTTCACCCACCATACTTGCTAGGCCTTCTTTACCAGTTGGGTCTAGTAAACTTCCTGTACGAACAACAGCACTCACGCGAATGAGTGGTAATTCTTTGTCTTCAACTAAATAGAAAGTGATTCCATTATCTAGTTTAAGCTCTTCAACCTTTGCTTTTTCAAATTTGTTAAGCTCAGGGTACTTTATTTCGTCATATCGTTTTTGGGCAGATACCGTTCCTGTAATCAGGAGCGCTATGGCCGTAATAAATAATCGTTTCATGATCGTATTCATATCTTTAAAGTCTTGGATTAGGAGTCAGCTTTTACAGTAGCTCCCACAGTGCGAGCTTCTTTAACCAGGTATTTATTTGCTACTCTTGAAAGGTCTTCAAGGGTAACAGCGTCATATCTCTCGAGTTGTTTAAATACATCTCGCCAGTCGCCTTTAGTCATGTATGTAGATGCAAAGTTCAGCGCTAATCCAGTGTTGTTTGCTAAACCACGTATAATTCCTGCTCTGATATTCGTTCTGGCACGATCAAGTTCTTCTTGGGTAATAGAACCACCTTTGATGATTTCTAGTTCTTCATAGATTCGTGTTTCTAAGGTGTCTAACTCAATACCTTGATTTGGAATAGCTAAAGTCAGAAATAATGAGCCGTATCTTGTTCCAGGAAATCCATTAAACGCTGATACTTGTAAAGCGAGCTTCTCTTCTTCTACTAGTTTTTTGTAGAGTACTGAAGTTCGTCCAGAGGATACAATGCTCCCCAATAAGTTCAGTGCTTCGAAGTCTTCGTGAGTATCGGATACACCATGATATCCAATCAGCATAACCGGCTGAGAATTACCTTCAATAGTGAATCTGCGTTCACCACGTTGAGGAGGTTCTACCGTTGTTACCGGTGGCGCTTGTACTCCCTTTCCTCTAAAATCAGCAAAATAGGTTTCAGCTAATTTCTTCATTCTTTTCGGATCTACGTCGCCAGCAATAGCTATGGTGATGTTGCTTGGTACATAGTATTTGTCGTAAAAATCACGCGCATCTTCGATAGTTGTAGCGGTAATATCAGAGTCCCAGCCTACTACAGGTCTTCCATAAGGATGTGCGGTATAGGCCACAGCTAAGAACTCTTCAACAAGCTTTCCAATAGGGTTCGAATCTGTACGCATTCTTCGTTCTTCACGAACCACTTCCTTTTCCACATAAAATTCACGATAAGTTGGATTCTTGAAACGGTCTGCTTCTAAATTGAACCATAATTCCGCTTTATTAGAAGGTAGGCTATAAAAATAATTGGTTAAATCTGCACCTGTTGATGCGTTTAATCCCGTTCCCCCATTGTTCTGAATAATTTGTGAGAACTCATTATTCACTACATAGGTTTTTGCTTTTTCTTGGTATTCTTCAAATTTAGCCCATAGTTCAGCAAGTTTTTCATCGTTACTATTAGGACTAAACTTTTCATATAGCCAAGCTTTGTAAGCTTGATCCATAGCATCGATAACTTCTTTTTCTTCTTCCCAGTTATTGGTACCGATATATTTTGTGCCTTTAAAGGCCATATGCTCGAATATGTGAGCGATGCCTGTATTGCCAACAGGTTCGTCTACTCCCCCAACATTAACGTGGGTGTAGAAACTGGCAACAGGAGCTTCATGTCGTTCAATGATGATGAAGTGCAAGCCATTATCGAGTGTGAACTCAGTGACTTTCTTTTCAAACTCTTCAAGGTTTTGTGCCTGTGTTGGAAGAGCAGTGAGCGCTAGTATTATACAAGCTAACCCCATTCTTATGGTAGCGTAGTTTACTCTCATTGTTTAGTATTTAGTGAGTGTTTAAGTAGTTATTTATTATGAATAAGATGAACTTTAAAATGAATTTGTCAATGCTATTCTGCATAAAATTTTGGGACAAATTCTCTGAGCTCTAATTCATGCTTTGTTAGTTCGTCGGAGTTTTCATTCCGGAGCAACTCCAATTCGTACGAGATGAAAGCGGGGTTGTTGTACCTTTTTTGGAAATATATTTTTTTATTTCCAGTGGTTCTCGAACATCGATCTATTTCCAAAACTGCTTCTCCTTCAGGCACCTCTAATTGAGAACTTATATACTCACTGGCACAAGTTGCTGTGATCTTATACCGCCCACCAATAATGGGAATGTCATATTTATCTTCAAATACTTGGTAGATCGTTTGATTGGTAAGGTCTTCGTCGAATAATAATTGACCATAACTAGCAGGTAACCAAGTTTCATCAAAGGCTATGGGCCTATTATTCGCTAATCGTACACGATCAACTTTAATAAGCGGAGCATCGGGTTTAAGTTCGAGTACAGAGTTTATAAACTTGTCAGCTTTTACTTTTTTTAGATCAATTAATCGGGATGAACTTTTATAGCCCGCTCGCTTCATGTCCTCAGAGAAGTCGGTAAGTTGAACAATAGATTGATGCATTCGTTTTTCTGCTACAAAAGCGCCCACCCCTTGCTTTCTGTAAATCAAACCTTCGTGTTCAAGTTGTTGAAGTGCATGGCGTACTGTTACACGGCTTACCTTAAAATAATCGCATAGTCGCTTTTCAGAAGGAAGCTTGTCTCCGGGCTTAAATGCCTGTTCAACGATCTCTTTTTTTAGCTGTTCATGTACGCGCTCGTATTGTGCTTTTGGGGCCATATCTAGCGGAAAATGTGGTGAGTTTATTAACTTGTTATAACATGTTGTAACAAATCAAATATAAGTGATAAGTTTGGTGCGAATCAAATAAACGAGAAAATAAATGATTGAACTCATACAACAACCCATTGCATGGTATATAGCAGGCCCTCTGATCGGGTTACTATTACCATTTTTATTATACATAGGTAATAAAACATTCGGTGTATCATCAAGCTTTCGCCATGTATGTGCATCCGTAATACCGTCGGCTAAAAAGATTGACTACTTCAATTATGATTGGAAGAAAGCAGGAAGTTGGAATCTAAAATTCGTTCTTGGAATCATCATTGGTGGTGTTTTAGCCCAATTAACTACACCAGAAGGGTATTCAGTAGATATATCTTCTAGTACTGTAAGCGTATTAAATAGCTGGGGCATAAGTGATTTTCAAGGATTAGTGCCTGTTGAGCTATTTAGTTGGGGAAATGTATTTACTGTTCCTGGTTTAATATTGCTCTTGTTAGGTGGTTTATTGGTTGGCTTTGGTGCTCGCTATGCGGGTGGATGTACCTCAGGGCACGCAATAACAGGATTGGCCACTTTACAGAAAGCATCACTCATTGCTGTAATTGGTTTCTTTATAGGTGGTTTGATAACCGCGCACTTTATACTACCGAACTTATTAGGAGGACTTTAAGATGAGATTTTTATTAACAGGTAGCGTATTTGGTTTTATTCTTGTGAAGTCGGAAGTAGTGTCTTGGTTTAGAATTCAAGAGATGTTTTACTTCGATTCAATTCATATGTATGGGGTAATCGGTTTAGCTGTGCTTACTGGTATGCTCGCAACATTTATGATTAAAAAGCTTCAATTGAAAGATGTTTATGGTGAGCCCATCGTCATAAAAGACAAAGATAATTCTATAACTAAGCGTTATGTCATTGGAGGCACCATTTTTGGTTTAGGATGGGCGCTAACAGGAGCTTGCCCTGGGCCAATGTATGCTCTAGTAGGAAGTGGATATTTGATATTTTTTGTGCCTTTACTAAGTGCTATTTTAGGCGCTGCTGTATATGGCATGTTACAACATAAACTGCCGCATTAATAAAGAGGTTAACACATGTTTTTTGAACAAATTTTTGAAGAGAAATTAGCGCAATACGCCTACATCATTGGATGCCAACGTAGCGGAGAAGCCATTGTAATAGACCCGATGCGTGATATTGATAGGTATAAAAAAGTAGCTGCAAAGCATAATTTAAAAATTATAGCTGCCGCCGAAACTCATATTCATGCTGATTATTTATCAGGATTAAGAGAATTCGCTGAAGAAGGTGCTAAAGTTTATGTGTCGGATGAAGGCGACAAAGACTGGAAGTATGAATGGGTGATTGGTAGTGAATACAACCATCATTTATTGAAGGATGGAGATGAGTTTTCGATCGGAAATATTCGATTCAAAGCAATTCACACACCAGGACATACTCCAGAGCATATGATGTTTCAGGTTACGGATGGTGCAACAACTGATGAACCAATGGGAGTGTTATCCGGTGATTTCGTTTTTGTAGGAGATGTAGGAAGGCCAGACTTGTTAGAAACAGCCGCCGGACAAGCAGGGGCGATGGAAGAATCAGCTAAGGTTTTATATAAGTCTCTTGAGAAATTTAAAACAATGCCTGAATATCTACAGCTTTGGCCAGGGCATGGTGCAGGAAGTGCATGTGGTAAAGCGCTAGGGGCTATACCTGAATCAACAGTTGGTTACGAGCAACGATTCAATGGTTCCATTAAAGCAACCATTACGGAACAAGACTTTGTAGATTACATTTTGGATGGCCAACCAGAGCCACCATTGTATTTCGCTCGAATGAAAAAGGATAATAAGCTTGGACCAAAATTGCTTTCTGGTATTCCATCTCCAGAGTTCATGAAAGTAACTAGCCTAATAGGGGCTTCAAGAATTTCGAACGCTGTAATTGTTGATGCTCGAAAGGATAGAGAAGCATTCATGAATGGACATATTCAAGGTTCTCTCTATGCGCCTTTCAATAAAACTTTTAATACCGTAGTGGGTTCTTATGTAAAAGAGAACCAAGACATATATCTCATTATTGAAGAAGATCATGTAGAAGAAGCGGTAATAGATCTAATCCGTATTGGTCTGGATAATATTAAAGGATTCAGTACTCCAAGTGAACTTGAAAGCTTTGCATCTGAAGGTGGAGAACTGTTTAAAACTCCGATTATCGATTTTGAGGATTTAGAAAAAATGGTGGATGAGAGAGAGGTTCATATTCTTGATGTCCGCAAGCAATCAGAGTTTAATGAAGGTCATCACCCAGAGGCATCTAATATTGCACATACACGACTGTTAGATCGTATAGATGAAGTACCTACTGATAAACCAGTGCTAGTGCATTGTAAATCAGGGGCGAGGGCTGCAGTGGCAAGTGCACTACTCGAAAGTGAAGATATCACGGTGTACTACGTTAATGATGCCGTAGACCCTTGGTTAAAACAGAACAATCTACTAGTAGGAGATAAGTAATGTTTTGGGCATGGTGTGGAGCCTTAGTAATAGGAATATCACTCGGCCTATTAGGCTCAGGTGGTTCTATCCTCACTGTGCCAATTCTACTCTATCTAGTAGGTGAGCCTGAGAAACTTGCTATCGCCGAGTCCTTGGGTATAGTTGCAGGGATTAGCTTAATAGGAGCTATTCCCTATGCGGTTAAGAAAGAAGTGCATTGGAAAAGCCTGATTTACTTCGGAATTCCAGGGATGGCTGGTACCTACGGGGGAGCTGCTTTATCTCAATTCGTTAGTGGGCAAGTGCAATTGCTACTCTTCGCTGCAGTGATGGTTATAGCAGCCTTTATGATGATCAAAGACCGAAAGGACTTAGATCAGAAAGACCCAATAAGCGTTTCAAATTGGGTGCTAATTCTTGAAGGATTAATAGTGGGAGTGTTAACTGGTCTCGTTGGAGTAGGTGGGGGCTTCTTGATTATCCCTGCATTGGTAATTTTTGGTGGACTCTCAATGCGTTTAGCCGTGGGAACAAGTCTTATCATCATTACCATGAAGAGTTCCATAGGTTTTGTTAAATACATTGATGTATTAGCGGCCGAAAACCTTCATATTAATTGGGATCTAATAGTTGTTTTCACACTTATTGGTGCAGTTGGTAGCTTTGTAGGAAATAAAGTGGGAGCTAAAATCTCTCAAAAAAGCCTAAAGAAAGGGTTTGGCTATTTTCTAGTGGTGATGGGAGCTTACATCCTGTACACCAATATTTAGCTACTGCTTACAAGCTTCATAACGGAAACAATCAATGGTATGATCGTTAACAAGACCACAAGCTTGCATATGTGCATACATGATTGTGCTACCCACAAATTTGAACCCTCGCTGCTTTAAATCTTTACTCAACGCATCTGATTCCGCACTTGTAGCCGGAACTTGGTCTAAAGAAGTCCAAGAATTCACAATTTGTTTCCCATCAACAAAGCTCCATATGTAATCACTAAATGAGCCAAATTCATTCTGAATTTCTATGAAGTGTTGAGCGTTGGTAACGGCACTTCGAATTTTAAGCTTATTTCTGACGATACCCTCAAATTCTATTAGTTCTAAAATTTTATGCTCATCGTATCGGGCAACTTTTTGAACATCAAAGTTTGAGAAAGCCTTTCTATAACCCTCTCGCTTTTTTAAGATAGTTGACCAGCTTAAGCCTGCTTGGGCGCCTTCTAGGATCAAAAACTCGAAATGAACCTGGTCATTATAAACAGGTACGCCCCATTCTTTATCATGATAGGCCTCATATTCTTCAAACTGCTGATCCGCCCATTCACATCTTTTAAAGTTATCCATCCTAGAATTTTTTATATTTATACTCGTTTTGAGAAAGAGGGACTTAGAGGTTAAGGATACAAAAATATAAGGTATAAGGTGATTATGTTATTCAGCATAATGGCCCGTCCCTTGAATAAATAGATATTATTTTGATCGTATTATGAATGAACTAATGACATCATCGAGAATTAAGATAGAACCAGTCCAGAATAGTAAAATCCATGAAATTGACTTCGATAATTTAGTTTTTGGACGCAAGTTTTCGGATCACATGGTGGTTATGGAATATGAGAATGGTGCTTGGAGTACTCCAGTAATTAAGCCATATGGACCTATCGAGATTACTCCCGCCATGAATTCATTACATTACGGGCAGGCTATTTTTGAAGGCATGAAAGCCTTTTATGTGGATGAAGAAACCATTCATTTGTTTAGACCAGAAGTTCACTTTGAACGGTTAAATAACACCGCTCGAAGAATGTGTATTCCTGAAATGGATTATGAGACTTTTATTGTTGGACTAGAAGAACTGATTAAGCTAGATCACCAATTTGTTCCTAAAAAAGAAGGAACGGCTTTATACATTCGTCCCTTTATTTTTGCATCGGATGATTTACTAGCAGCACGTTCATCGAATAAGTTCAGCTACTACATTATTACCTCACCTGTAGGCGCTTATTATCCTGAAGGCTTTAACCCTGTTTCATTAACCACAACGGATAATTATGTACGAGCAGTTGTTGGTGGAACCGGTGAGGCTAAGACTGCTGGTAATTACGCAGCAAGTTTCCTGCCTGCTAGAGAGGCTCAAGAAGCAGGATATACACAGGTGCTTTGGTTAGACGCCAAAGAACGAAAATACATTGAAGAAGTAGGTACCATGAACATACACTTCTTAATAGACGATGTAGTAATCACTCCAGAACTTACAGGTTCGATATTACCAGGTATAACACGTCGTTCTGTAATCCAATTGGCTAAAGATTGGGGTTACAAAGTTGAAGAACGTAAGATCACGATTGATGAAGTATTTGAAGCTTCAGAAAATGGTTCACTCAAAGAAGTATTTGGTTCTGGTACAGCGGCAGTAATTTCACCTGTAGGACGTATCCACCACCAAGGAAAAACCATTAATATTGGCACAGGTAAAATTGGTGATTTTGCGAAGCGTTTATTCGATGAAATTACGGGAATGCAGTATGGCCGAGTTGAAGATCCATACGGCTGGATTCATCCTGTGAAGGTTCAATAAGAGTGCAAGCAGAGCTAATAAAAATTTTAGCAATTGGCTCAGGGGGCTTCATAGGAGCTACCTCTCGTTATCTATTCTCAAACTATGTTCAAAGTCATTTTGAGCATAGTGATTTCCCATATGGCACCTTTGTTGTAAATGTACTTGGGTGCCTTTTAATTGGCTTGTTAGCCGGTTTCACTCAAAATAAAGAATGGCTATCCACTGAAATCCGCCTGTTTTTATTTATAGGATTACTAGGCGGATTCACAACCTTCTCAACTTTTGCAAACGATAGTCTATTACTCTTCAAAGACGGCGCGCTTTGGTTAGGCTTGTGGTATACACTTGGCCAAGTAACTATCGGGATTATAAGCGTATGGATTGGGTATTATATCACACGCTGGTTTGTCTAATATCCCTTAGTACGATCCACTTCATTGATAAGCTCCTGCCCTGATAATGACCGCTTATAATTTTCTAAGATCATTTCTGCTGCTTCTTTAGGATCTGTGACGGAAGCGATATGTGGGGTAATCATGATGGATGGACGATTCCAAAATAAATGATTTTTAGGTAATGGCTCTTGCTCAAATACATCCAACCAAGCTCCTTCCAATGCTCCAGTGTCGATACCGTAAATCAAATCTTCTTCAACCAAATGCTGGCCTCTACCTACATTAATTAAGTAAGAGGGAGACTTAAGTTTTTTGAAAAGCTCAAGATCAAGAATACTTTCAGTTTCAGGAGTTAAAGGGAGAAGACATACGAGTATATTAGTTTGAGATAAAAAGCTATCTAACTCATCGTGCGTGAATGAGCTAACCCCATCAATATTTTTAGCTGTTCTTGACCAGCCTAAAACCTTATATCCATTTGCAACTAGCGTGCGAGCTGTGGTCTCACCCATCTCACCAAGGCCCATAATACCAATGGTACAATCTTCTTTAGGGATAAGACTTTTTGCCCCCCAATGTGCTTCTCTTTTTTGATCTACATATTTAGGAATATGGGTTCTGTAGGATAGCACTGCAGTTAACACATATTCTCCCATCTGCTTCTTTAAAGAAGGGGTAATCAAGCGAGCTAAAGTAGTTTTATCTGAAAGGTCAGGGTCGCTTAATAGATGATTTATACCGGCACCTAATGAAGATACAGCTGTTAAGTTTGGATACTGCTTCAGAGTGTTTTTAGGATGATTCCATGTAACGGCAAAAGTAACTCGTTCTTTATTATTAACAGCTGGCCAAATATCCAAATCTAGGTTTGGATCTAGGGCTAGTAATTCCTCTTTAAGGGGCGATAAGTCTCGATTTGGGGCTATTAGTAAGAGCGACATAGGGTTATTTTGCTTTAGCAATCATTAACTCATTCCAGCGAGTGGTGTATCGTTTGCTAAGATAATTCTGATTCATGAGCCATGTGTTTTTATGACTCTTTTTATGATGCAATCCTGTGGATGCAAATGCGGCTTTATTTCGGCCAAATTTAGTATTGATTTGGTCTACACATTCCATCAAATCAAACTGCTGTTGAGTGTACAAATGTGGATCAAATAAATCCATTTGAACATCAGTATTTGGTACAATTCCAGTGAGAGATACCGCTGCTTTTTTGTACTTAGTATTTTCTAAATACAATTGATTCGCTAACTCTTTTGTGATTTGAGTTAAGGTTGGTGTATTTGCAGTGGGAACTTTCAAAGTGGTGCCTAAGCTGTACTTATACTGACCCTTTAAGTTAGCATATTTATCACCAATTAATGTGAGTTGAATGTTCGAAGCTACACATTTTTGAGCACGTAGTTTTTCAGCAGCTCTTGAGGTAAAAGTAGCAACAGCTTGTTGAATAGAATCTAAATCGAAAAGAGGTTTGCCAAACATACGAGAGCTAATAATTCCCTTTTTTGTCTCCAGCGCCTCTCCCAATTCCAAACAAGGGATTCCATTCAGTTCTAAAACGGTACGGAGCCCCGTTACATGTAAATGCTTCCGTACCCATTTTCGATTCGATATAGTCTTTTTCAAATCGAGTGCAGTTAGGATATTGAATTTATTTAACCGCACAGATAATCCTTTTCCGATGCCCCAAATACCCTGAACAGGAATCTCAGCTAAAAAAGAATCTGATTTTGAGGGGCTTGAAAAATAAAGAACGCCAGAACATTCAGCATGCTGCTTGGCAACATGATTCGCAATCTTAGCAAGTGTTTTGCTCGGCGCTATTCCTACCGAAACAGGTAAGCCTGTCCATTGATAGATGGTTTTCTTTATTAAATGTCCGTATTCGGTGAGATCACCTATCACATTACTAGAAACTTCTGCAAAAGCTTCATCGATACTATAAACTTCAATATGGTTTGTAAGTTGATTTAATATATCCATCACTCGATTCGACATGTCGCCATAAAGAGCATAATTAGATGATCTTACAATTACCCCATGTTTTTTAAAATACGATCGATATTTAAACTCAGGCGCACCCATGGGTATATCTAAGTCCTTGGCTTCTTGCGATCGCGCAATTACGCAACCATCATTATTTGAGAGTATTACAATAGGTTTGCCTATTAGAGATGGGTTAAATACTCGTTCACATGATGCATAGAAGTTGTTGCAATCAACCATTGCGAAGGCTTTGCCCTCAATTTGAACCTCTGAATCCATAATCTTTTCAATAGCTACATTTATGAATAACGTGGGTAATTACTCCCCAAATAGTCCACTCTACTTGATGATCTAACAGAATAGGGGAAAGAGATACGTCATCCGAGACTAAATAATTCCGATCTCCTTGGGTTACAAATCGTCGTATGGCCGATTCATCCTCTATTGTTGTCACTATGATGGCACCATGTTTCACTGAAATAGATCGATCAACGATTAGTATATCTCCATGATGAATTCCAGATTTCTTCATTGCATTCCCTTCCACTCTAACATAAAATGTTGCTGAGGGCCTATACACAACCAAATCTTCGAGGCATAGCGCTTGTTCTAAATGGTCGGCTGCAGGTGAAGGAAATCCAGTCTCTAATGTACTAGTTAGCTTCAGTAATTTTTTTGAATTTGAAGCATTCGATTTTGCTATTAGTGAACTATCACTCATGTCCTTCTAGGCTTAAATATTATAACATAAATTATATGTACAATATATGTGTATAGCAAATGAAAGAATAACAATCGGAGTATTAATTCCTGCCTGAAATTAGTTAAGCAATTGTAGGAACTGAGTTTATAAACAGATTATCACTTTGAAGAGTGTAGAATGTTTTTAATCTGATCGAAGTGTCGCCGTTGATGAGCTTCGTTTATAGCAAAACAAGCACTTAAACTCATTTTTATAAAGTTCACCACAGGGTTTCGAACTTTGATTTTTCCTAGGTGTAGATCTTTATTGTCAGCCTTTTCAATGAGTGCTAAAAATCGATTTTGATAGGCTTCAAAATCATTAACGAGTTGTTCACTTTGAATCTGTTGTATGCTTACTGGTTCGAAGCTTTCCACAGTGGGTGTTTTTCGTTTATACTCAGGACTTACCACTTTTATAAATAGGCGAATATGAATAGGATGAGTATAGGGCTTGGAGTTATTTTTCTTCGGTAGAGAATCGTCATTTAAAGCTGCTTCCATAATCTTGAGATAACGTTCAGCCGTAATGTTTAGGTGACTAATGATTTCGCCTATACACCATTTTCCTGGCGCAGGAGCCGTGCTAAAAGTTGGATCATCCACACCTTCTAACAGCGTGTGTAAATCTGTAATAGCAGTTTTGAATGCTTGTCGATAGTACTCATTGGTATATTCCATAAATCTTGTTCCTCAATTAAAGTTCACCTTCCCATTCTTGTAAAAATCGGTCTACGTATTCTTTCATAAATTGATGACGCTCTACCGCTATTTCTTTTGCTACATCAGTATTTAATCTATCCTTCAATAAAAACAATTTTTCGTAAAAGTGATTAATCGTATGACCTTTATCATTTTTATATGCGTCAAAGGAATCGTGAAGGGAAGGGGGGACTTCAGGGTTATATAGTTCTCTTGATGCATGGCCCCCATAGGCAAAGGCGCGAGCAATACCAATTGCTCCAATTGCATCTAATCGATCGGCGTCTTGTACTATCTCTCCTTCAATAGATTGCATTGGGGTTTTAACATGAGCTCCTTTGAATGATAAGTCCTGTATTATTTGAGCAACATGCTCCTGTATCTCTTCAGGAACCTTTAGGCTACTCAACCATTCTTTGGCAACTTTAGGACCAATACTAGTGTCTCCATTATGGAATTTATGATCAGCGATATCGTGTAAAAGAGCAGCTAATTCAACTACTAATA
Source organism: Balneola vulgaris DSM 17893 (assembly GCF_000375465.1). Taxonomy (NCBI): domain Bacteria; kingdom Pseudomonadati; phylum Balneolota; class Balneolia; order Balneolales; family Balneolaceae; genus Balneola; species Balneola vulgaris. The sequence goes on along the minus strand of NZ_AQXH01000003.1, from coordinate 7,300 downwards.
GATTGCAGGAATACTTTATAGCAATGGTTTTAGCCATCTTCCACACTCTGTAAACATGCCACCAATCATGGCCAGAACCTTCATCACTAAGTTTTCCTTTTACATAAGTGACGGTTCTTTCTATTACTTCTGAGTTTTTTAATTCAGGCATGTGCAGAGTTCCGCAATCACATCTTGTTTTAATTTGTCGATTCGAGCTAAGGCTTGTTCTATAGTTTCTGTACTTACTCGTCCGTCAGCTATGAGTTTTTGAATAGCATTAATGGCTTTTTCAGCAATGTTGGGATCGAATTCTAAGTTGTTACCAAATATCAGAATGTCAACGCCAGCATTTAATGCTTGTTCAATCGAGGTTTCGAGACCGTACTCATCCGCAATTGCTTTCATCTGCATATCATCGGAAAAAACAACCCCTTCGAAGCCTAGGGAGTCACGTAATAATCCATTAATCGTATTTGAGGAGAGGGTAGCTGGCCATACCGAATCAATATTGGCATTAAAAATATGGGCCGTCATCACTGCATGAATCTCTTTTTCACGGAATAATTTTTTATAGGGAATAAGCTCGCTCTCATCCCAAGTATTGGTTACATCGGTCACTCCAAGGTGTGAGTCTTCGTTAGAGCTTCCGTGACCAGGGAAATGTTTTAATACTGTAAGTACACCTTCCGTGTCGAATTCATCGATAAAATATCCAGCATGTTCAGCAACTTTATTAGGGTCTGAAGAAAAACTTCTTCCCAAACTACCAATAACAGGATTGTCTGGATTTGTATTTACATCAACAACGGGTGCGAAATTAGTATTTACTCCTACTACCATAAACTCTTGTGCCATAGTTCGGATATAAGCGCGGGTAGTGTCTTCATTATCCACTTCTCCTAAGTATTGAGCCGATACTGTTTTTGGGAACCCTTGTCTTTCTTTTAAGCGAGCAACTCTACCACCTTCTTGATCAATCGCGATGATGGGTGGGGTAGAGGAGTAGCCTACAAGTGCACTTGATAACTGAAGCAGCTGATCTGGATCGGTGATATTACGTCCATATTGTTTCTGTTCAACATCATAATCGAAGAGCACAAATCCACCTAGGTTATACTTTTTTATATCTTGAACAATGGCGCTTTCTTTGTTGATTTCAGTGCCTCTAAAACCAACTACAATCATTTGCCCTAATTGTTTGTCTGTAAACGAAGTGGTTGCTGCTTCCTCTGTCTCTTTGTTTTGCTCTTTCTGGCAACTAGCAAGGGTTACTAAACTTAAAGTGATAAGTAGGAGAATTGGGCGAATATTTTTAATCATTTATTTTTTCGTTAAGTACTTCTTCTAAGTTAAATGTAGCTCTGATGTCGTTATAGCGTGAAATATTCCCATCAGGATCTACTAAAATGTAAAATGGGATGCCTCCGCCTTTATAAGCTTTAAAAGTTTCTTGCTCGAAACCATTACCTCCATAAAGTTGAGGCCAAGGGATTTCAAATCGTTCAATATCAGTTAACCAAACATCTCTATCTACTTCGGTAGAAATGCCTAGTATTTCGAAGTCATCACGACTGAATTTAGCATAAATTTCATGCATTACAGGAAATTCATCTAAACAAGGTTGGCACCATCCAGCCCAGAAATCCAATAACACATATTTTCCTTTATAATCATCTAAGGTATGAATATTGCCATTTTGATCTTTTAAACTAAAAGGGATAGCGGGTTGACCTGGAGAAACAGATTTAATTTCATTGTAGAAATAGGTTAAAAAATCAACATAACGAGTATAATCTGAAAACTCTGATTTGTATTGGTTGTAACTAGGTTCAGCAACTTCAATATCTAATTCACCAATTCTTTCAGCTACTAAAAACATTCTGGCATAAGCTTCAGCTTCTCTATCCGTGATGTAATCGATTACTTCTAAGCGACGTTTATTTAATTCCTCATAAGCGATTCGTTTAAGATCATATTCCGCTAGAACTTTTCCATACTCAGCATTAACACTATCATAAATTCCGAAAGTACGAGCATAATAATGGGTGATGTCACGAATTCCAGCGCGCTGTGCCTTTAAAGAAGAAAGTGTAAATACACCATTCGTCTGAGCTTCTGCTAACACCTTCTTACGTTCGGTGGCTGCGTCAAAGTTGTCAGAGTTTAATCTGTATTCAATCGACTTAATTTTATTTACTACTAATTCTCCTTTGGCTTTATCAATTAAGTATGAAAACTTTGTACCAGCTAAGTGTTCACTAGCTAGGTTAATTTTTTGCTCACTTAGCACAATAGCTTCATTTTCCTCTCCTGCTTTATAAGCATTCATTTCACTTTCAATGCGTTTATCTAAACCATCAATGCTTTTGAGGTAATTTTGGTAAGCTTCATAATCCGAAGTGTACATGGATTGGATTTGAAGATTATGTGGAAAATCTGATCGTTCTATTTGAATGTTTATTTCATCATTTGAATCCGCAATCAATGGAAATGATTCATCTTCTATGCGTAAGTAGATGATTGGCTGATTTTCTATAGGAACTGCTAGACTAAAATCCCCCTCCTCGTTGATAGTAGCCGTATAGTTTTGTTTAGGAGAATATTTGTAATGAAGTGGCTCGGGGCTAAGAATAATTGTTGCATCGCCTATGTAATCTATGGTGCCGGAAATACTCATGTTATTAGAGTTATTTTTCGAGCATGATAGAAGTAAGATGAATAGCAGAAACAGCGGTTTTTTTACAGTGGTCATATGTTTACTAAAACTTTAAATAGTTACATGAAAAGACGAATATTTTTATTGAAAAGTCCATAAAAAGAGAATATTATCAATTCTTAAAATTTTCTAATAATCTAAGGGGTGCATTGTTGTAACAAATGGTTTTGCCAACACTCTTTTACCTTCGAATGGAGTAGGAAAAAAATAACGAATTCCAATCTCCTTCATTATCAGCAACATGGTGCCGGGCTTGATTGAAGTGTGTTAGTCTTGATAGTGATAGAAATACTTTATGCGAGTCGAAAAAATCAGAAAAAATGATACAAAATAAACAAAACAAAGAGTTAGAGAGGAAGATAGATCTTTATGTTAACGGTATGTTAGCACAAGATGAAATCGATGAATTATGGGCCGAATTAATTCAGGATGATTACTATCTCGACTACATGAAAAGTGTAGCCAATTTAAAAGCAATTATTAAGGAAAGTAGAAGCAACAAGAGAACTTCTCCTGCAATCACCCTCAGAAAGTATGCTTCATATGTAGCAGCTGCTGTTGTGTTAATTGTGGCGGGTATGTTCGGTGCAATCAACTACTCTACTTCTACCAATAACCAGTTTACACCCATTAATGAAATTGGGTTAGATGTGGTTAGAAGTGAATCTGGAGTCTCGGGTAATGTAAGTAGCGAAGTGGTTAAACAAGCCATTAAACTTGCAGCTGATGGTAATATCGAAGAAGCTAAATCAATTCTAGAATTCGAATTGAACGTTACCAAAGATGCTACTACCGTTGCTGATTTATCTCTTACCTTAGGTTCAATTCAATACAATTCTGGAGAATATAATTCTGCAGTAAATAGTTTTGAAACCGTTACTCGGCAGAATGAAATTGAAAATAGCACTCTAGAGAAAGGCTACTGGTTTTTAGGTAATACATACTTTCAGTTAGATGAGCTTGAAAAGGCTAAGCTCGCATTTCAAAGTGCTTATGAGCTTGATGGCGCATACAGTCGTGTAGCTAAAAGTTATATTAACGCTTTAAGCGCTATGGAAGACTAAACCGTTTTATACCCTGATTTTCGACGTACAGAGTAACCAATTAATAAACTCGCAATTAGTAGTACAGGATATACTAATTGCGAGTTTTTTGGTTTACGAATTACAGGTGCTGGATTTCCAATCAAAGTATATGCGCCCCAAAAATGTGGATCAGCATTTCCAGTCTTAAGTTGATCGATTTTAGCTAGCCTCATAGAGGTACTTTTAGAATAGCCTCTATTAAGATAGCTGTAGAAATTAGTAGCAAATTCAGAGGCAATTTTATCGTTTACCACCCACATATTTAATGCCAAGCTCTTTGCCCCCGCATAGCGTAGTGCCCTACTAATCCCCATGATACCCGTTCCTTGCATATAGTTGCCCGAACCCGAACTACATGAATTGAGCATTATTAAGTCGTTGTTTAAAGTAACATCGAATAATTCATAGGCATACAATGCATTACCTTCCGAACTTGTTGAATTGCTATTATTTGATTTTAAATAGATGGTTGAAAACAAAGGATCTTGTTCAGAAACTTCGCTATGGCTAGCAATGTGAATGATTTTCGATTTACTCAATTCCTGTTGAAATGCAGCTTCAGTAGCATTATTTCCAATAAACACTTCGGTATCGTCAAAGGCGGCTAATGATGCCTGTATATTGCGCACTTCCCTTGTAGCATAAGGTAAAGAAGGCAACGACTTCTCTTTAAAATCATCAAAATAGGAAATGGCAAAAGCTGAAAAATCCTTAGGTGATTTTGACCTGGTATATCTGTTATTGAACGTAAATTCTTTTAAAGAGGTGAAGTATTTAAAACTATACCGTTCAATTAAATAGTTCGTACTCCCGAAACTCTTATCTGAATTGGGTTTCGATGTGGGTAATACTTCTAATGGGATTCTATACAACTGGTTGTCAGGAAATACAGCAATTTGATTTATACCTTTAGGGATGTCATCGAGCTGAAGTAATGTATAGAGCTTATATAAACTATTTAAAGAGGTCTTACCTGATGCTAATTGGTCTGCAGCATCTTTAAAATATCCTTCCACACGATCATTTAACTCAAATCGAGTAAGACGAATGCTATTCTGGGTAATTGAACTCATGTATAGATACTCATTCAATTCTGTAAAATGAATCAGCATCTCGTTTTGATCAATCTGCGTTTGAAGCTTCCAGATAGGTAAGAATTGATCACTATTAGTATCTATTACTTTATTTAGAAGTTCTTGCTTTTGCGCGGAGAGTTGATCGATGCGCGTTTTGATGGGTGCTTTACTTTCTTCATTGGCACTTAAGTAACGTGTTCTTAGGCGTTGAATCTCGGCGGTTAGTTCTTTATCCAGATCTAATTCCTTTTCGGTTAACTTATTGGCCTTTAATAATGGGTTATTATATAGAGATGCATCATTGATAGTTTTAAGTCGATCTAAGTAGGTGATAGCGGAACGAAGGTCATCCAGCTCCATTAATAAATCTATAATGAGTTCAAATGCCTCTAAATATTCGTGTTCAACGGTCCAAAACCCTGTTTGAGATTCAACACTATTTTTAGCTCTTTCAATTATTTGATCCACAATTGGATTGATGTAATTAAATGCCTCACGTGTACGTCCACTTTTGAATAAATATTGAGCTTGAATAGTGTGGTACTTTACAAGAATTTCAAAGGCTAAATTGTTTAATGAATAAAGCCTTATCTCATTTAGAGTAGCATTTAAAGCAGCCAGGTTACCTTTGATTGAAGCTATCTCCGCTTCATAAATAAGTGCTTCTATGTAATGAGGGGTCTCTGAGTTTTCAGACGAGAACTCTTTTATTTGATTAACTACTTGTGTAGCCGCATCAAGTGAATCTACCTTTATTAACATGGATGCTTTATTTAATAAAAGCATCATTTTATTTCTATAATTATCTATGTCTTCAAATAAATTCTCTGCTTTTTGAAACTCTTCAAGAGCTTTTCTTACATCTTTAAATGTGTCCCAGTAGTAATCACCTAAGTATGCATGAATTGTAGCTAGACTTAGTTTGTCATTATTTTCAATAGCTATAGATTGAGCCTTATCTATAAAAGGAAGTGCGCTATTAGGATCACCAATTGAGTTATAGTAAATAAATAAGTTACTATAGAGACCCATTTTAACATCATATAGGACCTGCTGGTCTTCTATATTAGGGTTAGTGTCAATTTCTTGAAGTGCCTGTAATAAAAAAGAGGTGTATTTATTTTTTTCGCCTAGCTTTTGATAACTAAGAGACAAGTTATTGTAAAGCTGGGATTTGGGTATGGGAGTAGTGTCGTCATTGTATAGCTTCTCTAGTATCTCTTTGGCTTCTTTAAATTTACCCAAATCATATAGGGCAGCACTTTGACGAAGGAGTGTGTAGTCGATACGAGCATACTGTTGATAGTGCTGTGCTAAGGGTAACAATTGGTTGCGCTGTAAATAGAGCGACTCATAATAATTACCAGATACTGATAAGGAATAATCAACACCACTTAATATCCCGACTTTTTTTTGTGAATTGGGATAAAGGTAGTCTTCAACTAAGCCGTCAAATTTCTTATTAATGAAATCATATTGATCGAGTTCATAAGCGAGTTTTATGAGGGCATAATAGCCAATGGACTCATTTATATTAGAAGGATCCTTTATACCAGATGCAAATCGTTCTTGTAGGGAAGTAAAAGCTAGGTTAAATGTATTTGAATCAAAGTAAGCGTATACATTATCACTGAAAGCAAGATTATATATATAAATTAGATTCTCTGAACGAAATAATGCTTCAAAGTTAATACGGTCAGCTTGAGTAGTATTATTAAAAAACTCTAGAGGTGCGGAGCTTAAATTCCATTTTTCAGCATATTCTGAAATGAATTTTGTTGCTTCAGCAGAGTTTGGAGGAAATAGAGTTATGTAATGATGAGCAATTTCATTTGAACCCGTTTTAAGAGCATAATCTTTCAGACGTTTAGCTTTTAAAGTTTGTTCTGTGTTTTGGTCAACACATGGGTTGTCAATAAAAATTCTCTGAATAAAACGATCGTCTGATTGGGCTATAGCTCGCTCAATATCCTTTTCAATGCCGCAATTGGAGCTGTATAATTCATTAAGCCCCCAAAAATTGAGATGCGGATTTACACCCTCTTTATAATTGCTGATATAAGTATTCACTTGATCCGATATTGACGAATAGGGGTCAATAGGAGTGAAAAAAGCAATAAGACTGATTAAGAGGGAAAAGATCATTTATGTTGACTAATTCATTGGCCTAATTATAGTGTTCTAGTTACCAAGAAAACAATCGTTAAATCACATTTTTGGTTTTGTAATAATTGGCTGAGAATCGTTACCGCTAGCAATAGATGTGTTTTGTTCTAATGTTGGTTCAGAAGCTTCATCAAAGTTAGCATCGGTTACAGAATTACAAGCAATAGATAGTGATACAAATGCGATAAGGGCGAAGAGAGATTTAAGTGATTTCATAGTGGTTGTATTTTTAGAGTTAATGGGATAGTGAATGAATTACATTTTAGGCTTGGTGA